>NZ_SJPV01000011.1:0-167774 GCF_007860135.1 Novipirellula artificiosorum | reverse complement strand
CCGTGGAAGAAATTTGCCATGAACCGCAGCACCAACGCGGATCCTCAATTGAGGATAATTCGCGGCGTCCAGCAAAAAGTCCAGTGGAGTTGCACACAAAACCAACCCGTCAATGCATGCAAAACGCGGGAGTTATGTGGTACAACGAGCCCAGAGGGAGAGGTAAATCTTGTAAGTCTCTTTCAATCAACAACTTAAAAACTGCCACGACCTGTCCAACGCATGGAACACATTCGGACCAGGAGCCAAAAAAATTTCACCGGATTAGGATGTGGGGTACAACGAGCGCTGCGCGGGCAGGGGTGGTTGGATACCTAAACACTGTATTCGTCAAAACTTAAAAGCCGGACGACCTCCAAGCGGCAGGAGGGGGTTTGGCTTCCCCTAGATAGAGTCAGGTGCAGCGAGGGACAGGGTTTCTTGGCACCCAATTGACTTGCTCCATACGACCACTTTCGAATCGTTGGTACTTTCCATCGGTCTGCAAACTTGCACCGATTGGTCAGGCCACCCGCAGGCTGGATTGGCTTGTCCGTATTAGCAGCACTCCGTCGTTTTTAGTGGCGGGGTGAGTGAACCTGCAAACGGCTAGACCCGATCAGAGGTTTGTGGGGGACACGCCCACGCTCCTCAAGGAGAACCATTGAGGGCAGACGAAACGGCAAAGGGGAAGTCAGGAATGCCGTGAAGGGAAGAAAAAGTGGGCGTTGACGGACTTGAACCGCCGACCCTCTCGGTGTAAACGAGATGCTCTAGCCAACTGAGCTAAACGCCCGAGGGTTCGACAATCCTCTTTCGGAGGATGCCTGGTGAACTGGATCGCCGGAATGACTATCGGCGTGTGGGTTCAAAAGAGTGAAGCCAAAAACAGACTAGCGGCTCAGCATTCGGGTTCGACGGGCTCTTCGCTCGGCACGCAACCGGTTCCGACGATTGGTTTCGCTGGGCTTTTCGTAATACTCGCGGCGTCGCATTTCTTTCTTAATACCGCTTCGCTCGACCAACTTTCGGAATCGACGGACTGCCTCCTGAATTGTTTCCCGATCTCGAACCACTAACTTAACCATTTTGTCTCCGGTTTCATTTCTATCTCTCTGAACTCCCCACAATAGAGGAAAATCGCACCAATTGACGGTTTCTCTTCAATCTACATTACCATTTCGCAGACGAAGGAGCGGAAGTTTACCCATCGGGAACGCATGGTGGCAATGCCCAGTCACGGAAAAACGTCGTTTTTCTTGGTCATTCGTCTTGCTTTAGATCATCACCGCTCGGCACGCCCCCTGGGCCAGCTCGGGCTGGTCGGTTTCTGCATCGGGGCTGGGTCAGGCTTGCCCGTTCAGATCGCTTTTTGTGTTTCGGTGTACCACAAGCCTTGCAATGCAGAGCGCTTTCCTGACCGGTCGAAGCGGAATAATCGTCACGCTTTGCCCCGCTTCGCCGATGCGTGCGACCGGCGCTTGTGTGCGGAATCGCTAACGAAGAGTCGATCTCTGTGGGGTGTCGCCACGGTTCTTGGAACACGTGAACGCTTAGACCAAGGAAACCGCTTTCCGCAAGGCGGCGCGACGCTTCCGCATGACCCCTTTTTTATGTGATGTCACCATGTCGCCTACGCCGACCTCGAATGTTGAAGCCATGGAACCGGGCCAACTGCTCAGCGATTTGGAGCGACGTCAAGATGACGTCCTGCTGCAACTCGACGCGCTCGATGCAAAGCTAACCGAAGTTCTCAAAGGACTCGGTGTCTCGATGGAGGAGGAGATCGATCAGGAGCTGTTGTAGGCACCCGCAATCCTGACACAAATTTGCCCGGCAACCCTTAGCCGTGGAGCTGCTGTGAGGTGGAGCGTGCTGCATCGATCGATTTTAGTTGCTGGTAAAGCATTTCGACGCGACACATTTCATAGCCAATCCGCGCCGCGGCACGAACGGGGTTCCCGATGATCGCCTCGACCTCCATCGGTCGTTGGTTGCGGAAATCGAGCCGCATACTGCTGTCGTAAGGGACCATTTTTCGGGTGTGTTCGAGCGTGATCTCGATCGCCTCTTCGGGTACGGCCACGCCGCAGGCTGCGGCCCCGGCATGCACTTCGCGGATGATCTGATTCGCTAAGCGGCAGGCATGTTTGTTTTCGATGATTTGCTTCGTGCTGGCGTCAAGCACAACCGACAGCCCATTGAACGGGATGTTCCACATCAATTTTCGCCAACGGACCACGGGCAAGGATTCCGAGAATTTGGTGTCGACTCCGGCGGCGTTGAAGTCTTCGGCGATTTTCAGTCCCAGGCGTCTCATTGCCTCGGTGGTCATTCCATATTGGCCAAAAACAATTCGCCCGTAGTCGATATGGCGAATATGCCCCGGGCCGATTTTATTGCTGCACAAAAAACAACAGCCACCGAAAACGCGGCCTTCGCCGACGACCGCAACGGTGTCTTGCTCGACGTCGAGCCCGTTTTGCAGCACCAAGACGACTCCGCCATCGCGTGTGGGTGCAGGCAATAGTTCGGCAAGTAAGTGGTTCTGCGTCGTTTTTAACCCCACAATCGTGATGTCACACGGCGGCATCGTTTGGGGGGAAGCGTGCGCATGCACTTTGGGCAAGCGAAAATCTCCCCACACGCTTTCGACGACCAAGCCATTGGCGGCCACATGGTCGTAATCGCTGTGCAGCAAGAAATGGACTTCCTTTCCCTGCTTGGCCAACATGGCTCCGTAAAGCCCACCGAGAGCGCCAGCCCCAATGATTGCGTAACGTTGTTTTCCCATTGCCCTAAAATACCGACTTTCTTGCAGGGTTGGCAATCGAGTGATTTGCGTTCTGCAGGCCAATTCTGTTTTTCTGGCAACGTGGATCTTCGAGAAAACGGAGTTGCCTCGATCGGGTTTCTGGCAACAATGTCTCGCTTTCGGAATTCTTGCTACAATTGGCTCGACTTCGACGGATCCTTTTTGCTCCCCCATTTTCGACGGCTGTTTGCGTTGATGCTGACAAAACTGCTGCTTCTGTTCCTTGTTTCGGTGCTCCCCGTTCGTGTTTCGACGATCGACGGCGAGGGTGTGGACGGAACGTTTGCTGGGTTGAGCGAGTCGAGTCTTCGGATTCAGACGACGGGGACGGAAGTGCAAATCCCTGTGGCCGATCTTTCCTCTCTTGAGCCCCAACAAGAGCCTCAAGGGACCGGTCCGACGATGCGGCTGGTTTTGGAGGCAGGCACCGAGATTGCTGCTCAGGCTTTGACGCTCAGCGGAGAAACCTTTTCGGTTGAGCTTCGACGACAAGAAACGGTATCGATCCCGATTCAACTGGCCCGTTCGATTCGGTTTCGGCCCGGCAATCCGAAGGTGGACCCGGCCTGGCTCGCGAAGATCGAAGAAGGGCGGCGCAGCGATACCTTGGCAATCCGTCGCGAAGGGGATCGACTTGACTTTATCGAGGGCTTGGTGGTGTCGATCTCCGCCGATGCGGTCCGTATCGAAATCGATGGGGAAACGATGGATGCACCCATCAGTCGGCTCGAAGGGGTGATTTTTGGTGGAGCGAAAGGGGCCAACCATCCGGGTGATATTCAAATCGTCGACGTCTATGGTTCCCGATGGTCGGCATCCGACTTGTTGCCTTGTGAAGCAGAAGGTCCGCTTGAGATTCAGTTGCAAGGTTCGATCCAACATCGAATCCCGCTCGATCAAGTCAAGTCGATTCGTTGGACCGGTGGTGTCGAGATGTTAGCTGGGATGACCCCCGCGATCCGCTCGCACCGCGAGTCGATCGAAACGCAGATCGACAAGTCGCTGTTAGAAGCTTGGTTTGCTCCAGCGGCGGTGAACTCAAAAGCCGATGGCAGTTCGGAATCGACGCAGGACCTGTTGATGTTTGGTCGTTCCTTCATTGAGTATCGGATTGACGAGGGATTTCAGACCTTCTCTGCGGGAGTGCGTCGCGACGGGTCTGTGGAACGAGCGACACAAGCGATCGTGCGAGTTTGGGTTGACGGCAAAGTTGCCTGGGAAAAACGTTTCGAAGGGGACGAAGTCGTCGGTTTGGAACTGCCGCTTGATCAAGCCCGTCGCTTAAGGATCGAGGTTGACAGCGGCCAGGATGGTGACATCGGCGACACGTTTCGAATCTCGCGTCCAAGGTTGTTGCGATCATGATGATTTGGAAACGTCCTTGCATGCGAATCGGATGCCTGTGTCTTGTCCTCGCAATCATCTCGTCAACGGTTATCTCGTCGACGGTCGCTGCGAAGGGACCGATTGAGGTCGATCCGTTGATTGCGCAGGCAGAACGGCAACGGATCGAAGCGATTGAGCGAGCGATGAAGTCGACCGTCAGCGTGTTTGTGCCTGGCGGTGCGGGGGGCGGTAGCGGCGTTTTGATTTCGCCGGAGGGCTACGCGCTGACGAATTTCCACGTCTCCAGCCCCGCTGGAAACTACATGCGCTGCGGCCTGAGTGATGGCAATATCTACGATGCCGTGATCGTTGGCATCGATCCGGTAGGCGATTTGGCGTTGATCCAACTGCTCGGACGAGACGACTTTCCCTATGCCGAGATGGCCGACAGCAGCCGGGCTCGTTCGGGCGACTGGTGCATGGTGATCGGCAATCCGTTTTTGTTGGCGTCGAACTTGCAACCGACCGTCACCTGGGGAATCCTCAGCGGCGTCGGCCGATACCAGTATCCGTCGGGAACGCTGCTCGAGTACGCGGACTGTTTGCAAACCGATGCATCGGTCAATCCAGGCAATTCCGGCGGGCCGCTCTATGACGCCGACGGACGGTTGTTGGGTGTTGTAGGGCGTTGTTCGTTTGAAAAACGTGGCCGCGTCAATGTGGGGGTCGGTTATGCGATCAGCGTCAACCAAGCGAAAAACTTCCTCGGCTATTTGCATAGTGGACGCGTCGTCGACCACGCAACGTTGGGCGCTACGGCGGCAACCGATCCGGAAGGTGGCGTTCGAGTCTCGAATATTTTGGAAACGAGTGACGCGTATCGTCGCGGCTTGACCTATGGCGCGGAAATTCTGGAAGTCGACGGCCGTGTCGTTCACACTTCCAACGATTTGCAGAACGTGATCGCGACGCTGCCGAGCGGATGGCGCGTCAAGCTGGTCTACCGCAAAGAAGGTGAAACCGTCAAAACGTTGGTGCGTATGTCAAGCGTCCATCGCCAAGATGAGTTGCTGGAGAAGATGGCCGGGGCAATGCCACCGCCACCACCGCGAGAGCCACCGATGAAACAACCGGAAATGCCCGACGGCGATGAAAACCGTCAAGGAACACCGATCCCGCATGGCGATGCGGAACCAATCGAGACCGATTTGAGTCAGGAAGTCCCTGGATCGGTGATGGCGGTCTTTGAGGCAAGACGAGGTTTCGCGAACTATTATTTCAACGAGCAACAACAACAGCGATTCCTGACATCGCTTCGGGACCAGTTTCCTGGTGGTGAGGATGGCAGTTCCATGGCATGGACGATCAAGGGTACGACCGATGACGACCGCAAAGTGGCCATCTATGTTTCGGGCGGGCGTTTGTCCATGGTTGCGGGTGATGCAGCGATGGAGTCGGAGACAAAGGCCGATCTTTACGAAACCATTGACAACCGATCGATCGCCGGAATCTTGCCCGCACTCGATGCGTGGCGTCGAATGATTGCCGATGGCCCCAAAAAGTTTGGAGAGACCGCTTACTTGGGGACCATGCCGCTCGGTGGGGAACGACCGCTGCGAGATTGTGTCGTTGGCAATGACGGGGAACTGGAAGTGCGTTGGCTATCTCATCCACAAACCCAGTTGGTGGAAGCGATCGAAGTGTTTGCCGATCGTGACGAGGATCCGGTCGAGCTTTGGTTGATTCGTGATCGCAGCGATGCCGATGCACCACCGGTGACGTTGGACTTGCGCTATGGGACGGAATCGATCTTCCGCGTAAACATTGATACATGGGAAACGGAAAAGGTTGCCGAATCGGCCGAGCCGGGGGTGGCGGAGCCGGAGTCGGCGGAACGGGAGACTCAACTGTGATCGGGCGCATGATGGGTGTCGCATTGATGGTCCACGTTGTTTGGGGCATCCCCTGCAGCAGTGCGGAACCGTCTCTCGATCGAGCAGCCCAACAGGCTCAGCAGCGAGTGGTGAAGGTCTACGGCGCCGGCGGGATCGCGGGGCTGGAGGCTTATCAGAGCGGTTTTTTGGTTTCGCCCGAAGGCCACGTCGTGACGGCGTGGAGTTATGTATTGGACGTCGAGCCTACGGTGGTGATCGATGACGGCCGTCGGTTTGATGCCAAGATCGTCGGGTTCGAGCCGTCGCTCGAACTGGCGGTCTTGAAAATTGATGCGTCAGGGTTGCCGTTTTTTCGTATCGAACAGCAATCGACTGTCGATTGGGGGGATGCGGTGCTAGCCGTCAGCAATCTGTTTGGAATCGCGGCGGGGCGTGAATCCGCCAGTGTGATGCAAGGCTGTGTTGCCGCCAAGACAACCCTTGATGCGCGTCGAGGAACGTTCAAAACGCCCTATCGTGGCCCCGTGTTGATCTTGGATTTGATTGCCAACAACCCAGGAGCGGCTGGAGGGGCATTGGTCGACGTTGATGGAAACTTGGTTGGCATGCTGGGGAAAGAACTTCGCGATGCGACAACCGGCGTTTGGATCAACTACGCACTCCCCGCGTCGGCGCTACGGAAAACGATCGGTGATATCATTGCAGGTCGGCTGACCCAATCGGTCGATGATGGCGAGCCCAAGCTTCCACGCGACCAAGCCCATTCCCTCGCGTCGCTTGGGTTGGTGATGGTTCCCGACGTACTCGAATCGACGCCGGCTTATGTGGACGAAGTGGTCCCCGATTCGTGGGCAGCACGTGGTGCGTTACGGCCAGACGACTTGGTGTTGCTGGTCAACGGGCGGCGTATCGATTCGCAGCGATCCCTGCGTGAGGTGTTGCGGACGATTGACCGCCGAGACGGCGTGGCGTTGACGATTCAGCGAGATTCTGAGATTTTGCCGATTCAGTTGCGTGGCAATTGAGCGGTCTGAGACAAGCGACTTGGATGGAGAAGCTGTGAATCGTTTTTTGAGATGGCGTTCCCCCGCACCGTGGTTCACCCTTTTGTTTTGCGTTGGCATGGTGATGCCCGTTGTTGCCCAAGATGCCGAGTACCGCCGCGCGATGGCCGCTGCCGTACGTGCGACGGCCCAGCGAGTTTTGCCTTCGATCGTGGTCATTGAAATCGTTGGGGGGACGGGAGTTGCCCATGGAGAGGTCGAACAGGACGCGCCGACGAGTGGTGTTGTGGTCGATTCGGAAGGTCACATTTTGGCGTCCAATATCGTCATTCGCCGACCCTCGGCCACGCTCTTGGTCATGCTGCCGGACGGGACACGCCACGCAGCGAAAGTCGTAGCGAAAGACCATCATCGCGATTTGGTTCTGCTGAAGATCGATACGGAATCCTCGCTCGCACCGATCGATTTGCCCGCAGCTACGAATCGACAAGTGGGGCAAACGGTCGTCGCGGTCGGACGTTATGGTGCGGATGCATCGCCGTTGGTCAGCCGCGGCGTCCTCAGTGGCGAAGATCGATTGGATGGCATCGCTTTGCAAGCCGATGCACGCGTGTCGCCCTCGTTTTATGGCGGCGTGTTAGTCGATTTGTACGGAAATCCTCTTGGTGTCTTGATTCCCGCCGTGGCCGAAGGCGGAGCGGAGGACGCCACCAGTTGGTACGACTCGGGGATTGCGTTTGCGATTCCCTTCAAGTCCATCACCAAGAACCTCGATCGGCTCCGTCGGGGCGAGAACATCGAGAAGGGGCTGATCGGGATTGTTGCGAAGAGCAAGGATCCCTATGAAAACGACACGGAATTGGCGGCAATCCGTGTTCGCTCGCCCGCGGAATTGGCGGGATTAAAAGCGGGAGACCGCGTCGTTTCTGTAGCAGGGGAAAAGGTTCGTCGGCAACAAGAAATTCGCCAAGTTCTCGGTCGCTACGATGCAGGTGACTCGATTACCATCAAGGTCCTCCGCGATGATCAAACGATCACAGCCGAAGTCAGCCTGGCCGATTCGATCCCGCCGCTGAAACCACAGCGGTTGGGGATCACGATCGGCGCCGGTGTTCCAGCGGCGGAGGAAGGCGAAGTCGTGATTGAGCAGGTCATCGCGGGCAGCCCCGCGGACGGAAAACTCAAGCCTTCCGATGTGGTTCAAAAAGTCGGTGAGGTGGAGATCAGGGAGGCGGATTCCCTTCGGAGACAAATGATTGCCGCAGAGCCGGAGAAGATCGTTGCGGTCACCGTCAAACGAGAGGGTGTCAGTCAAGTGGTTCCGGTGACTCCCGAAACAATCGGTGATGCCGGCGTTGCCAGTCTGCCCGAATCTTGGACCGCTACGGAAGCTGTGTGGACCATCGACGAGTTGAAGCTTCCTGACGCAGCAAACCTTGTTGCCGTGGTCGCACCAGGCGAACAAGATCAGCGAACTCGACTTGGATTGTTGATACTGCTGTTGAATCCGGGAGAGACGACACCAAAATCGTTGCTCGAAAAATGGACGGAAACGGCCGAGCAAACCGGCGTCGTCGTCTGTGCGATCGCCCCCGAGTCGAACCAGCGATGGCAGCCCAAGGAAATCGATGTCATTGTCCGATTTGTTGCATCGGTACTCAAAACGTCCCCGATTGATTCGTCGGCGGTCGCCGTTGCTGCGACCGGAGCCTTGTCGGGCAGGGATGCCGAAGCGGCCGACTCGATGGCATTGGCGGTCGCGATGTCGGCAAGCCGAACGTTTTATGGCGTCGCGGTTTCTGCGAAAACACGTCCGCCGGCCGTGCGACTTCGCGAGAACGACGCAGAAGCTTCGTTACAGGTGCTGCTGCCGATGGATCCGAACGACGAGCCGCCAACCTGGGTGCCGACGCTCCGCGACGCGGGCTATCCTGTTATCTCCGTCGACGACATCGACGTCGACACGTTGTTACGCTGGGTTCGCTTGTTGCAAGCGGTTTAACCCGGATGATTCGTTGGAGTGGTAGGCTTTAGCCGATTGCGTGCTGGATTCTTGCTGAATCGGCTAGAGCCTACGACGCCAACGCACGCAGTCTGTTTTTTGCTCAATCGGTGTAAGCTGATTGCGTACAAAACGTTATGGCTGAACGACTTCTCTCCCCGCAATGGTGAGATACTTTTTCAGTGTTTCGCTGTCGAGTTCGTCTTTTTTGAAAACGCGAACCGAACCATCAAGGAACAAAGTGACGATTTCGTCCCGGTCGCCGAAGACTGCCTCCGCGAGATCGTCACCAAATAAGTCCCATCGTCTTGGCGAGGACCACGGAGTCGCTTCGTCGGCCGGAGCGATGATGGCAGCAATCGTATTGGAGGTTCCATCGGTGACATCTTTGACCGTTCGGGGTGGGCCATCCCCGTCCCAGAGCGATCCGGGAAAAACGGGAAAACGAACCGTGGTCTTTGCCGCACCTTCCTGATGGCGTGAATCGACTCGGTAGGTGGGGATGATGATCTTTGCCAGTTCAAAATTGTGCTTACTGTCCCAGGGCTGACCCAACCGGAATTGACCGTACATCGCAAGTTGTTCCAGGTGCGGGAGGATGCAAACTCGCAAACTGAGCAACTCCCGGCCATCGCGATCCACAAAACAGCGCGGCGGAAAATGCCCATGGTATTCATGGTAGGCGTGAAGGGCTTTTCCCAGTTCGCTCAGTCTCTCGATCTCTTGACGCCGAACCGAGGCCCGTTGTGCTGGACCGACTGCCGCCTCGATCGCATCGGTCGAGGCGGTCACTTTCACCGCAAAACCATCCTTCGTTACTTCAAGTCGTGCTGCCAAATCCTCTCGTTGTGCAATCCATTGATCGACAATCTCCTTCGTGCGAGACGCAGCGTCGCGACTTCGATTGAAGATCGTGACTTGCACTTGGGGTAGCGGCGGCATGTCCCAGGAAACCGTGACATGTACCAGATCCTCGAGGAGCTGCTTGGGTGAAAACTCGACCGGGCTCGATGAAGGTGCGGTCTCGGGCCAGTACGCCAACAGCTCTCGCCTCGCTTCGGTCGGCAACTCGAACACTGCCTTGTGATCGAGTGATTCCTTCCCGCTGCTTGACAGCGCCAAGGAAACCAAACGGGTTTGTTTGTCACCTTGATATCGATCGATTCGATCCAAGGACACCGCGGGGCCAATCAAGACAAGATCCTCATGCTTGCGTGTCGAAAGCGACAACGCTCCCGGCAGCAACTGCATCACGACGGAGGCCAACCCTTCAACCGCCAGCGGATTGTCGCAGGGAATGACAATCACCGGCCCTCCATCCACAAGCGTACTGGTTCCGATGATGGCATACACATGCCCAACCGAGACGCTGCGAAGCGGTTTGATGATCCCGTCGAGCATTTGGGTCAGCTCCTTTCCCTCCCTCACCGAAACCATGCTTTGGTCGACAAACCAGCCAATCGCCGCTGCGACATCGACTTGAGCAAGGTCGACGTCGACAAGGATCGCCGAGGAGGGGCGAAGTGCGACGGTTGCCGGATGAAACACACGTCGGGATTCCTCGACATCATTGATGAGCGGTCCGCGAGTGAGTTCAGCGTCTTGCCTGATTTGTGCGGTCGAGGGGTTTGCAGTCACGCTGAACATCAACGCAAGGGTTGTTATCAATAGCCACTTCATGGTCCGCTCCTTGCAGGTGTCAGTTCAATTTGAATGGATGTTTCCTCGTCGCCCACCCAGCGTGGACTTCGCGTCATCGTAGCGGTCGTCCGGGATGTCCGCGTGTAACCGAACGGTTCTCGTGAAATTGCATCGTTCCAAGCGGGGACAACCTGCAAGGCGTTGAGCGTCGTTGGCAGTTCGCCGGCAAACACCGCATGCATGCGAATGGCTTCGATAGCACACAAAAAATGATGCGATTGAATCGACCGCCGAGCGGCACGCCGAGCAGGTACGGCGGCAGGAATCAACATCTGCGAGACCATTAAGGCTGGATCCGTGAAATCGCCACGTTGCCTAATGGCGGCTTCGGCATTGTCGCCAAATCGATCCCAGTTTTCGTCACCCAAGAGTGTCCATTTTACCCAACTATCGCGCAGCCGAAGGACTCGAAGCTGTGTCGCCAGCAGCACCGCTTCGGAAGTGGATATCGCGTTTGCTGCCTCCTTCCATCGCGGCGTGGATGCGAGTGTTTCTCGAGAAGATTCCTTCAGCACAACGGCGTAGAGTCCCGCCAGAAGGTGTGCTGTGTTGCGATCGTAATTGCCAAATTCACTTGGTACCGACATTTTACTGGCCTGCTCCGCAATCTGCTTGATTCGGTCACGAGCGGCTGCCTCGCCGATCGAAGGATGCAGGGACGCTTGGTCGGCCATGAAGTATCGAGAGAGCAAGACGGATTCAAACTCGATCGATGTGCGGATTTCAAACAGGTCGTTTACGGGAATCGAGGCGAGTGCCCAGTAAAAATTCGGACAATCGGTACGTGTGATCGCTTCTTCGATTGCATTGAGTCCAAGCGAAGCGATGGCGTACCCGATCAAACGCCCAATCAACAAGTCATTGCTCTGACCCGCTACTTCAGATAACCGAAAACAGAGCCGACAATCCTTTGCGAAATCATCCCAACGACTTTCCAAGATCGCTAACCTCATCCGCGCCGCAAGCATCCAACCCAGCACGCGCATCTCTTGATACTCCGGCAACACCATTTGCACCCTTTCCCTGGCACTGAGATCCTGCATCCGCAAATCATACTGCACGGACATCAAATTCTCGGCGCGCTCCAATTCACCAAGGGGTTCGTCAGCATAGGTCGCAACAAACTCGCGAAGCTCTGCGATCGGAAGCTCATCAATCGACATGGCCGAGAACCGGACGAACACCTCGTTATAGTGCTGAACCGCGTTCTTTTTGCCGAACTTCTGTGTGGTCAACAACACCGCGCGACTGACAAACGGCATGGGATTCCCGGCGATTCGGTTTTCGGGCGCCGGCCAAAATCGATAACGCATCGCCGGATCGGGTTCAGCCGCTGGCGATAAGTGCAATCTCTTGATCGGGGATTCCGAATGCCGCGGCGCCGCGTCCGTAGCCGACTGAGTTGTTTCAAACGCCGGCGAGAGCATGACTTGAGCCATGGCCGCCTCACCTCGGAACGACAAGATCATCAACAAACTCACAAGCGGTATCAGGTTTGTCTCGATGGGATCATTCTCCGTGAATGCGGGTAGGTAGAGAAAAGGTCGCGTGCCGCAGGAATGTCATCGCGCGGTTAACTCCGAAATGGCAGTCAGATCGCCTGCATACAGACGAGGTTGCGACGGTCCCGAAGGACCTGGTTCTGTTAGGCTTGGTTGAAGCGGGGCGATCTCGGACAAAATGCGATCCGGATTCATTCTCCAGTCCACGTTACCATGAAAGGCGGTCAATCGGTCGTGGGGTTGAATTGGTGTTCGCTTCCTTTCCGATTGCACGGCCCTCGCAGTGACGAACGGATCGGGTTGAGGTAGGTTGAACTCCTTGGACGCAACGTCCCGTGGCCCGTTTGCGACGATGATGTCCCTTTCGTCTGGAGCCAAAGCAGCCGTTTTTCCAGACCAATAAGCTGCTGGAACAGAAATCATGCCGATAAGGACTGCCGCCACCGTTCTTTGCCAATGCGAGACCGGTTGTCTTGTCGATTGAGCCCCTGCGGCAAAACCAGCCTTGAAAAACAGTTCATTTGCATTGATCTTCGTCGCCGATGGACTCATCTGTTGCATCGATCGGACGAACCCTCGGTCGTCAGCATCGATTTCGTCATCGAACATTTGTTTTCTATTTTCCATCGTTCGTCTCATCGGAAAGCTCACCTCAGCTTGTGGCATTGCAGCTTCACCGAAAGCTGCTGAGGATTGTATTTCTGTTTCAGCAGTGTCATGCCTCGCTCGAAAGCACGATGAGCGGAGGCGCGGGACAGACCCAGAGCGTCGGCAATCACAGCAAAGGTCATGTCACCCCATATCTTCATCACGATCACCTCACGCTCAGGTGTCGGCAAGGTGCGCAGCGTGGCCGTCACCTCCGCGGCGTCGAGTCGATCGATCGAGCAATCGGCGGACTCTGCGAACCAATCGTCATGTTGGGTCGTGTTTTCACGCCTTTTTCTTCTCGAAGCACTTCGGTGCCAGTCAATCAATTGATTTCGTGTCGTCCGAACCAACCAGGCGAGCGGATCGTGCGGCAGCTTGGCTTGGACTGCCAAGCGGACAAAAGCCTCTTGGACAGCATCCTCGGCCAAGCCACTGAACCCAGGCTCGCCCATCGACCGAGCGATCAGCACCAAACGATCACCGTGGTTGCGCCAAATTTCGTCAAGCTGCTTCGTTTCAATCAAAGGCCCGGATTCTATTTCGTCGTGAATGGGCAACCATCCTCTCGCAGCCCCGTGACAGCGATGTTGGCTCAGCTGCCGATAAGCTGACTCATTCGAACCAAGGACGCCACCGAGACGCCATTGTCTCAGAAACAGAGAGGCGAATTCTGCGGTTTTGTGAAGGTGGGCAGCCCTCACGGCGGAAAACATGCCGTTTTAGGAGAAAAAAGGCGAAGCCCAGCCATTCGCACCGCTTCCGCAAGATGTCAAACTTGCATAATCTTGAACATCGGGTGTGGGGGACGCGTACACTCCCTAAATTAAAGATTGCTCTCTCTTCCTTAAACGCTGCCTTTCTGTGTCGCTCTGGACTTCCCGAATCGCTCTGATTGCCTATCTCATTGGTGGGTGGTTCTTACCGGCGATGCACCATCATCTGCATCATCGCGATGTCCGTGATGGGCTGTCGGTCGAATCGGTGCCAACGCCTGCGGGATGCACTGCCCATCATGGCTGCTGTGTCCACGCCGCCTCGACGGATGCTCGTGCTGACGCAGCGACTCTGCGAGGCTCGGAAACCCACTTCAATTGCGAGCTGCAACTCATCCCGTCCCGTGAATCGGTTTCCTGCGATGGATTGTGTGCACTTTGTGCAGCAAGAACGCTTTCGGGGCGAGCGTTCGATTTTCTCCTCTGCGGAACGAGCCAGCCACAAGTCACGGCATCCGCTATACTGCGGGAGCCTCCTTTATTACTAGCTCAGGTTCGCGGCAGTCAGTCTTCTCGGGGGCCGCCGGTATTGGTTTGAAGCAACGATCTCACTTCATTCTTTCAATCACCGCATTTTTCCTGAAAAGAGTCTTTATCATGGACAATCGATTTCCTATGCGCCGGCATCAAGCGTTTGGTTTTACCTTGGTTGAGTTGTTGGTCGTTATTGCGATCATCGGCGTCTTGGTCGGGCTGCTCTTGCCAGCGGTCCAGGCCGCTCGTGAAGCTGCTCGCCGGATGAGTTGCAGCAACAACATGAAGCAACTCGGTTTGGCCGTTCACAATTATCACTCCGCCTACAATCAATTGCCGATGCACGGCGGTGGCACGTGGGTCGACGGCACACCGATCGGCAGCAATCTCACCAATCGAATGGACTTGTCGATTTGGGTTGCTTTGACCCCTTTCGTTGAACAGCAAGCATTGTGGGAGCAGATCAGCAGTCCGATGAACCATCCCAGTGGGACGCCCAATCCTTGGCCATCGATGGGGCCAGAGACGGGCGAAGAGTCCTACACGCCCTGGATGACCGAGATGCCGACGCTTCGTTGTCCCAGTGATCCCGGATATGGTGCGCCGTCGATGGGACGCACCAACTACGCCGCGTGCCTAGGGGATTCCATTCATTACATGGATCAAGGTCCTCTGGGCATCCTAAGCGACACCACCGTGACGCTAAGTAACTTAGCCGCCCACGGTCAACAAGCGCGAGCGGCGTGTCGCGGTGCCTTCATTTCACATGACACGACTCGCTTCCGTGATATCTTGGATGGGTTGTCGAGCACCGTTCTATTGGGCGAAATCGCAACCGATCTGGGCGATCGCGACATTCGCTCCATCCCCGCACTCGGTAACGATTCGGGAACCGAATCCGTTCGAGACGAGCCGGACTTGTGCCAACACGAAGGCTTCGTGGATCCGAGTCGACCTCAATTCTGGATACCCGGCGTTCCACCCAACTTGGCTGCAGTGAATGCAGGTCGTGGATTCCGTTGGGCGTCGAGCGGTGCTGCCTACAACGCCGTCAATACGATTTTGCCACCGAACCGCGAACTCTGTTTTGACGGCCCGACCGCGAGCAGTACGGGGACCGCCACGATCAGCAGTCGACACCAAGGTGGCGCGCATCTGGTGATGGGCGATGGCGCGGTGGTTTTTATCACCGATTCGATTGAATGTGGCGACATTCATCACGGAAACGTTTGGTTGTCAGGGACCGGCAAGAGTAGGCCGGGCTCGAAGAGCCCTTACGGGTTGTGGGGGGCGCTTGGCACGCGAGCCTCGAAGGAAGTGATCGGAACCGATTTCTGATCGGAACCAGCGAACCGAGTGGATATTCGATACGATGGTCTTTCGAGACCATCGTTTGTTTTTGATTGACTCCCTTTCCGTTTCTTCGAGATTCGCGATGTATCCGTCCGTTCTTCGGCAGACGCTCTTGGCACTGATCATGTTTGGCGTTCTCCCCAACACCCTGCTCTTGCTGTGTGGGCAGGATTCCCTTACGGAATCGCAAATCAAGCGGTCGCTGCACAACGCGACTCGCTTCATGGCCGAAACCGTTTCAGACCACGGAGGCTATGCATGGGTTTCCAGTGCCGACGGAGTTCACAGTCATGGCGAGGGCGTTGCAGGCCAAGACCGCGTCTGGGTTCAGCCGCCGGGAACGCCGGCGGTCGGTATGGCCTTCCTGCAAGCGTTCCGAGTGACGCTTGATCCTGTGCACCTTGATGCCGCCAAGGATGTGGGAGATGCGCTCGTTCAAGGGCAACTGCGGAGCGGTGGCTGGGGCTATTCGATTGAGTTTGATCCCACCAAACGAGAGTCGATTCCTTACCGCGTGGGGCCAAATGGAAAAACGGAATCGATTGCCGAGACGCCACAGCCAGGAGGTTGGGATGTGTGGAAACAACGCAAATACGGCGAAAACAAAACCGTCTTGGACGACGATACCACCGCAGCCGCGATTCGGTTCTTCTGTCAATTGGATCAGACGCTTGAGTTTAAGGATGCCGGGATCCACGATGCGGTGGAGTATGCTCTGCGATCGTGCCTAAGTGCTCAGCACCCGATTGGCGGCTGGAGTCACAACTACGATCGCTTTCCGCTTGAACCACCGAGTGAACGTTTTTATCCAATCGTGCGGGCAGGTTATCCTGAGTCGTGGGACCGAACATGGACGAAGGACTTCACGGGGTGTTACGTGCTCAACGACTGCATCTCGCTTGATATGATCGACGCGATGTTGCTGGCTGCGGATGTGTATGACGATCCTCGGTACCGGCAAAGCGCCCTTCGCGGCGGTGAGTTTTTGTTGCTTGCGCAAATGCCTGATCCGCAGCCTGCATGGGCCCAGCAATACAACCGCGCAATGCAGCCGGTATGGGATCGGAAATTCGAACCGCCTGCTATTACGGGCTTTGAATCTCAGCGCGTGATGAAGACGTTGATGGACCTGTATCAAGAAACGAAGGACCAACGCTTTCTCGATGCGGTTGGACCCGCGATTGATTATTTGAAATCGTGTCGGCGAGAGGATGGCAAGTTGGCTCGCTACTATGAATTGAGGACCAATCAGCCCATCTACTTTACCGTGGATTATCAAATGACGCATGATGATGCGGACATGCCGGACCACTATTCCTTTGTTGTCGATTCCGACTTAGAACAAATCGAGCTTCGGTATCAGCGGTTGGTCGATGGCAGAGAACCGGCTGCGATAGGGAGGCCTGATGGCAATCAGGTTGCCGAAGTGGTTGGGCGGCAAGCGTCGAGCGGAGCATGGCTCCTTCCAGGCTATGTTCGCGATGCTGCAGGCAAGAAGCTCGTGCCTACCGAAGGCGTTGTTCACTCCGACGAATTCATTCGAAACGTAGACCTGCTGAGTCGCTTTCTTAGGCCGTAACGCTACTCGAAATTTGTTTCCGTTACACCACGGGCATTGCTTGGCAATTTCCCGGTCACTGTGACTGCCGTGATAGGGTACCTGCCAGGGGCGAATCGCTGATTGGCTTTAGTCATAAAGATACTTTGCGGAAGCACCAAGGTCTCGCCCTGTTGAAGCGCTGAATCGCGATACAAAAAATACTGGCCATTCAGATCGATCGTTAGATTCGGAATGTCAAAGTCCGCCAAATTCTTGATGACGACGACGTCAACCAACACACCGCCCTCGGCGCCAGGCGTTTTCAGAACCTGTCGGTCAAGCATGATCTCAACGGGCAACTTCTTCTCGGCTGCTCTGCCATACAACGTCGCATACAGGCTGAGTCCTGCAAGCGGCGCAATGCAAACGGCAAGCAGTGCGACCGTGAATGCCCTCGAGGAAAGCTGGCGTACCGGCGCGATGCTGCGGGGCGGCTGGTCAACGGCGTGAGTGGGAGGTTGGGACATGAGAGCCGTGTTCGGGGCGTATTGACTTCCAGCGAAAACCATCATCAGAGCAACCGAAAGGATGGACTCCAACATAGAGCAATCGGCGACAAAAAAAAACCGACCAACGACGTTTTCACATCGTTGGCCGGCTATGGAAAATGCTTCGATCGGTCGGCGGCAAAATGGAGCCGCTGGGAGAAACGTGAAAGTCTCAGCGTGCTACTGCACAAGCCTTGAAGTGACTTTGACGAACCCTAAAAATGATCCCTCTGCCGAAATTAGACGACCGAAGCGGTTGCGGGCGCTTATTCAGTTCCCACAACCTTCATCTTAGACTCGCTTAGGCGGTCATCAAGTGAGGATCGGCAAAAGTTTCCTCGTTTGATGAGAGGAAAAAGGTGGATTTGCGAATTGATGTTTTGGCCCTGCCGCAGCGCCCCCCCACGCCTTGGATGCAGGTTCCCATTCCTGCGGCCCGGGCCCTACGCTCGCGATAAAAAATCGCCAGTTCGTGTATCGACCTTCACCCGTTCGCCTTGCTTGATGTATTCGGGCACCTGGACCACCAAACCCGTCTCCAACGTCGCGGGTTTGGTCCGCGAAGTTGCGGAATTGCCTTTAACACCAGGATCGCACTGGTCAATGGTCAATTCGACCGAGACCGGGATATCGATTCCGACACAGGTATCATTGTAGATCAGGGCTCGGATCCCCTCGAGTCCCTCTGTAATGTAGGGTGTCTGTTCCGAGACATCTTCCAGCGGCAATTCGTACTGCTGGTAATTCTCTTGATCCATCAAAAAGATATGCGTTGGATCGCTGTACATGACTTGGACATTTCGGCGAGAAAAGTCGGCTTCCTCGATCACATCCGTCCCCTTCAATGTGATGTCGACTTTGTACTTGGTCATCACATTCTTGCCACGAAACTTGTAGAGCGTCGCGGCGCCGCGAGCCGACGGGGACTGTACGGACATCGATCCAATCAAAACGGGATTGCCTTCAAAGACCACGACGGTCCCCGGCTTCAATTCTTTTGCCAGCATGAAAATTCCTGTCCGCTACGGGGACAGTCCGAACGAGAGTTGGGGATTAGCCATCCGCGGACAATTTTGGATCCGATGCGTTTTTTGCTGCGGCCCGATCGGAACCGCCCGAGAGGTACTTTGCAGCAAAACGACCGAACACCTCGTCACCGCGCGATGCTGTGATAGGAAGAAACAGTGACGCCTATTATTTCATCGCCAAAGCCAATTTCGGAAGCCCTCGACCACAAGTTCTTCTCGTCCAAGACTTTGCCAAGCCAAGAAGGCGACCAAACAAGCCGCTGTGATCAACATCGCGTAGCCATGCAGGTTGCGGGGGCGAGGACTGGTTGCTACCTGTTCTCGTAAATGAGCCTGCAATTGGCTCCAAAAGTGTGGCGTTAGGTTCGGTTCAAAGGCAAAAATCTGCGCATAGTCGGCTCCGGGTTGCCCATCGATTCGCAATCGAACGTTCGCGGTCGGCATCGAGATCTGCAGACGGCCCGGGTCTCCCGTCGCGGCCGCGTCCAACGTCTGAGCCGCCTTCAGCAGCGGCTCATAAATTTCCTGGGCGGACCGCCCGTAGGCGACTAACCTCGGCTTGCTGGTCAAGGCCACCAACAAAACGCACAAAAAGTAAAACAGGGCAAGGGAAACCCACACGTAGGGCCCAAATGCGGACGCCGCCGCGGCCGGAAAAAACAACTCGGCAGGTCCCACGGCGACCAAACCGCTGATTGCGATCCCCAACGCCGCAATGTCGCGGGCTCCGGTCGTCACCAACGGTCGGCCGATCACACGAATCACGCCGAGCAGGATCAAATATCCGATCAACGGCAACAGGGCCAGCAGAATCGTGAACGGGGCATTGGACATCAGCACTCGCCGTCATTATCAGGGGAAGATTTCTTAGAACGCTTCGCGGAATCATCACTCTGGGGCGAATTGCCTTTGCTGGCCAGCTTGGAATCTTGTGAAACGTGCTCGGCAGGGACCGGCACCGACGCGACCAAACAAATGATCGTTTGGCCCGCTTCCGGTTCCAACGGCTTGTCGATGGTATTGACTTGCAATGACCCATCGCTTTTGAGCAAGCAAAGCAATTCGCTGGTGTCATTGTAGCGACGAAGGAATTCGGCGTAGCTGAACGACTCACTCAGTTTTGTGGCTTTGAATTGGGCACCCGCTTCACACATCTCGCGGATCTGCGAAAAGGTCAAGCCATCGCGAAACAACTCGCGTCCCATCAAATTCGTCGTCAAGCCTCGACCCCCCGCAGCGTTCTTGCTGGTGAAGGTCAACTGGTAGAGTTTTGATCGATCAAACAGTCCACGGCTTTCGCGAGTGGCCAACGAATTGACTTCATCGTTAGGTGTCATGGCCAGGAATCGCCCAATCCCCGCCAGGGGCAGTTCCTCTCGAGCATGCTCGTTCAAGATGTTGACACACTCGGCATTCAAACCGGCTAACCGAGCCTGCGACACTTTGTTGTAGTTCGTATCAACCAGCAGCACGGGAATCCCTAAAGCATGAAGTTCGGTGGCGAAGTCGCGCACCCAGCGATCGGCCCCGGCGATCAGCACGCCATTGGATGTTTCATCGGCCAGCCCCAAGAGCTTTGCGATCGGTGATGCCAACATGCCGTAAATCGCCACGGTTCCGACAATCACCAAAAACGTGACCGTGGCAAGTTGGTCCGAACCCGCCAACGTCAACGTTTCCGTATGCCGCTCCATTTCCAACGCAAACACGCTGCTGACCGCTGCGGCGACGATCCCGCGTGGAGCCAATGCCGCAACAAAGGCTTGCTCTCGTAGATTCAAGGGTGAACCGAGCAACGAAATAAACACAGAAAGGGGACGTACCAAGAGAATCATACATCCCAAGAACGCCAACCCTGGCCATCCGATTGCGGCGACATCCTCAATGGCAACCCGAGAACCGAGCACAATGAACAAGCAACCGATCAGCAGCGTTCGCAGATTTTCCTTCAGCTCAACAATGTGTTCAATGTCGAAACGTTTTTGATTGGTCAGCCAAATTCCCATCACCGTCACGGTGATCAGTCCCGATTCGTGAGCCAAGTGGTTGCTGATCGCATACAGCAGCAATGCAAACGAAAGGGTTCCGACGCCGTGTAACGTGTCGGGCATCCAATAACGCCGGAAAATCCCCGTCAAAAACGCGCCACCGGCGGCACCCAGCCCTGTGCCGATGAGTACCGTTTTGGTTAGCATCCAAAAGGCCGACCCAAGATCGGAATGCGCCGAGTGCAGCAGGACATTCTCGAATACCAGCACGGCCAAGACCGCACCGATTGGGTCAATCACAATGCCTTCCCATTTCAGCGTTGATGCAACGCGTCGACTCGGTCGTACTTGTCGTAGCAGCGGTCCGATGACGGTCGGCCCCGTGACGATCAAAATGGCACCCAGCAAAAAACTGAGCGGCCAAGAAAACCCGAGCGTCAAGTGAGCGGCTGCGGCCGACCCGAGGAAGGTGATCAAGGCACCCAGGGTCACCAGCCGAAACGCGGCGCTGCCAGCCTCGCGGAGTTCGCGGAATTTCAGCGACAAGCCGCCTTCGAACATGATCACGGCGACCGACAGCGACACGATGGGGAACAAAAGCTCTGGCCCTGTCATGTCGTCATCGCCACCGACTAACTCTGCTAAGTACGTGTCGGGTTGAATAAAGAAACCCAGCGAGAGACCGAACAACAGCAACAGCAGAATTCCGGGTAGCCCGGTTCGCCAAGCCAGCCACTGGGCGGAAACGCCAAGGGCGGGAATCATCGCCAAGTAGAGCAGTAGGTCCATGCGGCAAGGCTTAACGTCAGGTGTTGAAGAAGTACTTTTTGAAGTGCGAACGGTCACAGCCAAGCGAAACATGGCGATCCGAACTGCACAATGTAGCGGACGACACGGCAATCAATCTAGCACCGCTTTGTCTCCCCAGCCCTACAATCGGACTGATCCGCAAAAATGCCCATGACCGCCGTCCGGATCCGTGAGGTCGAGATCATTGTTTCCGCCACCTTCGCATTGATGGCCCAAGTTTAGAGGTGAGGGAGCGACTCGTCTGATTCCTTAAGATCGTTGATTTGTGAAAGCTATAAATGCAAACCGAATTCGAAACCACAGCCGATGCCTTCTTCGATAGCGAGCTGGAAGGCGATGAACGCCAAACCGGCCAGCCTTGGAGCCTCGGCTCCTACGATGCATCCGACGAAGTGATCCGTCGAGCCGAGAGCACCTTGGACTTTTTGGCCGAGGCAATCAGCGCTGCGGAAAATGTTGCACCTTTAAATCGCTATGACCTGTCGATCATCGTTCCGGTTTTCAACGAACGACAAACTCTACCCAAAGTCCTCGACCGAATCGACGAGGTGATGCCTCGATCCACCGAAGTGATCATCGTTGACGATGCCAGCACGGATGGAACGAGCGAGTGGCTCGCCGACTTGGAACCCCGAGCCAACCGCACGATCGTTCGTCGCAGACGCAACCATGGAAAAGGCTCGGCCATCCGTTTGGCCATCCGACACACGCACGGCGGCGTCGTGGCGATCCAAGACGCAGACCTCGAATACGATCCAGCGAACTTGCTGCGAATCGTTTGGCCGATTCTCGATGGTGACGCCGAAGTCGTGTACGGGTCACGTTACCTTGATGGCTCGACGGACCCTTCGTTGACGCACCGATTCGGCAACTGGATGCTCACCAAACTAAGCAACACCCTGACCGGTCTGCACCTAACCGATATGGAAACCTGTCACAAAGCCTTCGACGGTGACATGCTGCGGTCGATTGATTTGCACGAGTGCCGATTCGGTTTTGAACCCGAAATCACTGCCAAAATCGCCTCGCTCGACGCTCACGTGCTGGAAGTGCCAACGCAATACGATTGCCGCAGTTATCGCGAGGGCAAGAAAATTGGCTGGAAAGATGCCTTTGCTGCCGTCGGGTGCATGTGGAAGTACCGCAAGGGCTAGGGGCCTCAGAACGCCCGTGACACCCGCGGATTCGCACCCCGGTCGCGGTCGTGACGATCGCGGGTCGTCTTTGCGGCAAGCTGAGTGATCAGCCGGCAAACGGAGTCCGCTCTGACAGCCTTAATTGCCTGGCAGCTTGCGGCGATGCGCCAGCGTTTCGCTGGCGGGCAATTCAACCTCGTGCTCTTCTTGGAAACGGCGGCGTTCCACCGCTGTGGCGTAGTAACGCAACCACGTTTCATGGTCTTCGACACATCGCCACTCCAGCGATTTGCCGGGGATATTTAACTTCTTCTCACACGATGGAAGAATGTCACGATAGATGATCTTGTAGAGTTCTCGATCGGACAAGTGATCGGTGAACTTGAGCACCACGTGCTCCGAGTACAGCCGCTCAATCGTATTTTGCAGCAGCCGAGGTAGCGCCGCATCCGAAACAGACTCGGGGGCAGGCAATTGCATCGGTGGATTGAACCAGCACGCAATGGCAAGCGCCGGTGCCCGTTCCCAAGCCAGCATCGAAGCCAGGTACTCATTTTCAGTTTGCAGCGGCATCCGATGCAACGCGTGGCTATCAACCGATTCGTCACGATACGGTTCAAGCTCGTCACGCAAGCGGGCATTCGCCAACATCAGATCGACTTCATCGACGACGGGGCGGCTGGTCTCGCTCATGTCCATAGGTAGGAACGCCTGGAGGTTTGGAAATCTCGAAGATCCGATATGATCGGGCACGCCGCAGTCCGATCCGCGGGGAGCCACCGTGCCCTCACACTGCGAGCACATTCTCGATCGTATCTATCCTGGCGAAGCACTCAACGTGGTTTTGAGCGAAAATGGCCTTTTGGAGACAAAAAGCTGACCCCGACACTCTCCTGATCGTTACGAGCGGAATGTTTTATCAAGAAATCCTATGCAAGCAAAACGTCCGCCGTTTTCAATCCCGTTCTAGGCCGAGCAGGATTCATACAACTGGACGTGCCGATTGACCATTGCCATGACCGTAAACTCCGTCGCGATTCTGTTTTGTGCCGCTTGGGCGAGCCCCCTTGCTCGTTCGCGATCCTCCAGCAAAAGATGGGTTTGTCTCGCCAGATCCGCCGTGTCACCCAGGGGCACCAAGCATCCTGTTTCACCGTCGATCACCAGGTCACGATTGCCTGCAATGTCGGAGGCAACGACGGGTACGCAGGCCTGCATGGCCTCGATCAACGCGTTGCTTTGCCCCTCGTATTGGCTGCCAATCCAAAACGCATCTGCATGGGGAAGCAGCTCCGAAACATCGTCGCGTTGGCCCGCAAAACGTACATGCTCGGGCACCGTTACCGAGTCGCGAAATCGCAATAATTCACCTCGCTGGGGGCCATCACCGAGAATCACCAGCGACGTATCTTGCCGCGTCGTCGCCAACAGTTCCGCGGCCCAAACAAGGTCACGGTATCGTTTCTGAGGCCACAAACGCCCGACCGCCAAAATCAATTTCCGCTGCGGATCCACCTGCAACCTTGCGAACGCTTCTTCACGGTCGATCGAATGATCGCTGCGAGATTCGATGCCATTGGGAATGACTCGAAACAAGTCCGCAGGAATGCCGTGGGATGCGTAGAACTCGACAACTCCGCTGCTGTTGGTTGTAATCGCTTTGGTGAAGCTTGCCAAACGTCGGTCGATCCAATGATGTGCTGCCGTTTTCCAGGGATCCACGCAACGTTCGCTCGCCAAGATCCGTGGCACGCCCGCAAGCTTTGCCGCCGCACGGCCAAAGCTGTTGGCCGCAAAGATCCAAGTATGAACAAGGTCCGGTTTCAATCCGACCAAACACTTTCGCAACCTCAGCAGTGCGGTCGGGTCGGCTTTGAACCGTTTTCCAATGACCGTGACAGGAATGCCCGCGTCACGCAGCCGTTCGCTGCGTGGGCCATCCCGAGTCAACAGCACCACGTGGACGTCGAATCGGTCGCGTGGAAGGTTCTCCGCGAGCAAGCACAATTGTTTTTCTGCCCCACCACGGTCCATGGTGGGGATGATGTAGACAATGCGCGTCGTCATGATGCCGCCTCGAAGGAAGGATTGCCAGGTCGGTCGCTGAGACCACGTCGCCGTTGTTGCTGGCGTAGGTGGTGAATCAAATCCACGTAATCAGCGATCGCTTGGCTGTGAGGCCGCGTGCGGACCAAATCTCGGCGCAGCATCCGAGCTCGTTTGCGGGCGTCAGGCAAATGATCCATCACACTACGAATCGCCCCACGCAGCGATTTTGCCTTGCCTTTGGCGAACCAAGTCACGTTTTCGACCTCGCTGCCATCGTTGCAAGCCGCCGCGGGGTCTGCACCCGGTTGGGATTGACCCAACAGGGCCCGAACCGTCGGTGTTTCGACTGCCACGATCGGGATTGCGGCGGCAACGGCGGCCGGCAACGAAAAATCGAGACCCGTTTCCGCTCCTTGCACATACAAGTCTGCGGCGATCAACAAGTCGCTCGGGTCGACAAAGGAGCCTGGCATGGCGATGGAATTGCGCACTCCATCCGCCCGCATGAAATCATAGAGCGATTGCCGTGTCGGCCCGTCCCCAATGAACCAGATCCGAACATCGGGGTTTCGAGTGACCAAGTAACGGGCCGATTGAGAAAGCAGTCCCATCGGGCCATCGCGTTCCATACGCCCGAGACAGGCGATGACCGGTGTGTCGGGCATCGTCGACAGATCAGAATTGAGCTTCCCCAGTCGAGTTCGCGCCGCTTCGCGTGAATCGTCGGCTGTGCCGGTCGAGTTGGCAAATCCAATTTCGATCCGCCTTACCCGCTCGGTTGGGATGCCGCTGCTGATCAACAACCGCTGAGTGGCGGCGTCTTTCGCGATGATGAAATCGGCCGACTTGGCGGCCACACCGCAGCGCCGTGCCGCCCGAGTGGTTTGCCACCAAAGCGGATCACCATGCTCGGCCCAACCACCACTGATCAAAATCGTCGCCACGCCGACCGATTTCGCTGCATCAACGGCAGCCACGGACTCTTCACGAATCGAGTCGACTAAAATGACGTCGAAGGAACGGCCATGCTCCTTCAACCACGACGTCACATGCCGCACGTAACGCCCCATCGACCAATCGCTACGTGGCGCCGCGGCGGGCCGATGCACGGGAATCTCGCGATATTCAAACCGCTCGGGCCACGTCGCAGCGTAGCGAGGTGAAAGGACTTCGACATGCACCCCGCTGCGGTGAAGGCCGGTCGCCAATTGACACAGAAACCCTGTGCTGTCATACGAAGCCGACGGCCAAAAATGCCGGCCAACGAGAAGGACTCGCAAAGGTGGATTCACGGTTGTTGTTCCGACGCGGTCGCTTCAATTTCAGCCGGCTCGAGTACGGCTAAGTAGGGAAGATTGCGGTACATGTCTAAGTAATCAAGCCCATAGCCGACCACAAACTCATCAGGGATCTCAAATGCCACGAAGTCGGGCCGCAGCTCCACGGCGTGGTCACGCTGCTTGTGAAGCAACACCGCCGTTTTCACGCTGTTTGCTCCAAATTCAATCATCATCGAGCGAAGCCGATCGAGTGTCTTGCCGGTATCAAAAATATCATCCACCAACAACACATCGCGTCCACTGACATCGATCATCATTTTCGCGTCAACATGCAGCTGTCCCGACGTGGTACCGCCACGATAGCTGGACGCTTGCACCACGCCGACCCGTTGAGGCATCGATAGCCGGCGAATCAGATCCGCAAACAAGACCAAACTGCCCGTCATCACAGCAATGACCGTCAAATGCCGCTGGTTTCCATAGTATCGGTCAATTTCATCGGCGAGCCCATGGACCCCCGTGGTCAATTGAGTCTCGTCGAGCAGAACACGCATGGAGGATTCCCTTCGAACACTGTCAATTTGGGAGGTTTGGGGTTGGATTGCCTACGGATCGATTTGAGCCGAACGGACCAATTGTAGTGAGCCGAAAAAGGGTGTGAGGCTTCTCGAGCGCATTGCACGCCCTGTTTGCTTCATTTTCCCGAACTTGTTCCACGGATCGGGATGGCTCGACCGATACCGCCCGAGCAGTTCCCCTTCCGCTTGACCGAAGTACAGACCCCTCGCATGACAAATTCTCAACGTTTGGCTATGGTCCGAAATCGTCTCAGACGCTGGGTTGCGGAGCAACACGGCGGATCGACCGAAGAGAATAGCACGTCAGGAATTGTATCGGAATCGATGCTGATTCGCGAAGGATTTTTTTGTGGCCGAAGTTTCGAGTTGACCGATCATCGCGCGATTTGGTTCATCGAGGAAGACCAACTGAAAATCTACTCGGACGCGGGGAACTTGGAGTGCGTTTTCACCGGCAGCGAGATTGACACGGTCAACAAGGATCACGACGAACACAGCGTGATCCGTATGCACTCGCCGACCACCCTCGGACCAAGCGCAGCGGATCAAGACCTTCGCCGAGCGGCGTAAGAAGCCGCCTTGAATCCAAGAAAGGGCCTCGATGCCGGACGAACCAGGCACCTCGGGTGATGCCCGGGATCGTACCAACCCGCGAAGCTTGAGCCAGCGAGATCGTCTCGCTATTTGCGATCGAGCATCTCTTTGAGTCGGTTTTCAATGATTTCGTCGCGGCGAGATTGACGTTGACGCATCCTCTCTTCAATATCGCTTAGCTTTCGCGAAAGCTGTTCCGCTTGGGCCTGCTGAAGCCATTGGCGAACGTTGAATGCCGACAACAATTGCTCGCGGATCTTGAGCTCAAGTTGCTGCTTTTCGGAATCGTTCTTTGAATCGATCGATTTCTGCCGAAGTGACTCCAATGCCACTTCTGCCTGTTGCAGGGCTTCTCGTTGCATTTCCAATTGAGTGGTCAAATCAACGAGGGTGGGCGTCTCCATGTCACTTCCCATCATGCCACCACCGTAGCCGCCATCCATGTCACCGCCGCCATACATCATGTCCATGCCTCCGTACATCTCACCGCCGTCAGACATGCCATACATGTCCCCCATGCCGCCGTACATGCCATCGCCATACCCGCCCGCATGTTGGGCTGGGGGCGGTGCATTAAAAAGTTCGATTTTGGGGTTTTCGGCATCCAGGGCTCGAGCTGCAGCAGCTGCTTTGGTGAGAACGGCGAAGTCGGGTCGTCCGAGTCGGACGGGGACACGGACAAATGCAGTCTCCTTCGCGTTGACTTCGGAAAATGGAAAAGACACCCTATCCGACCTCGAAGTGCGTGGAGTTTTTTTCGCGGTTTCTTCGGGAAACGGTTCAAACCGGACATCGGTGATCCCAAATCGGATCGCCTGAGCACGAATCCGAGTGGTAAACTGATCGAGTTCCTCCTTGTCCCACTTTTGGGGATAGCGACCTTGCGCCGAGATGCCGGCGTCGGTTGGTAGCGGAGTCTTCAAGTCCACGTCGATTGCATCTTGTGAAATGGGGAGGCTTGCACCCCCAGAAACGCTTGCTGCGCGGGACAATTCATACGCGTCCAGGAAAGGTTTCTCACCTGATTTCAGATTGGGACCGAGCAGGATTACGAACTTCACTTCGACCCCCCTGCCGACCTCGCCATATCCTGAACCATAGTCGTCGCCACCCATTTCATCACCACCGTCGTATCCTCCACCGCCCATTTCACCAGCGCCTCCATCTTGTGCAACCGATGTCGCCGGAGTCAGCAGCAGGATCCAAATCGACAGTGCGGTTGTGGCAATAGAGGTCGACATCAACGGCCGACGTGTCAGGATGGTTTTCATCATAGGTTCTCGCCTTGTAGAAAAGAGTTTGTGGTAGTTCACGTTGCCGTTCACCCCGACACGATACACTCGACTCTCGGGCTCCCCTCTCCCCACTTGGAGGTCGTGCAGTTATTAAGTTGTGACTGCTGCAGTGTTGAGGTATCCAACCACCCCTGCCCGCGTAGAGGTCGTGCAGTTTTTAAGTTGTGACTAATACAGTGTTTAGGTATCCAACCACCCCTGCCCGCGCAGCGGGAGGGGTCGAGCGCAGCGAGGGGGAGGGCCGGTATAGAAACAGTGCTGGAATTTCATGTTGTAATCGCAGCCCGTTTTCCCTCTCCCTCGCTTAGGCTCGACCTCTCCCAGAGGGGAGAGGTAAATCTTGTAAGTCTTTTTCAATCAACAACTTAAAAACTGCACGACCTCCGTAGCGGGAGGGGTCGAGCGCAGCGAGGGGGAGGGCAACCGAAAACCCTCTCCCGGCGTATAGACGCCGACCTCTCCCAAAGGAGAGGTAACGGTACCGTAATCTCTCGATAAGAAACAACTTAAAAACTGCACGACCTAAAAATGGAGGAGAAGGGAGCCAGAGACGCGTTGTGTCGATACCAATGCTTCGAGGAGAAAGAAGATCGAATGCTATGCGTTTGTTTCACTTTCCGAGTCGGACGCTCTCTAAAGCGGGAACTCCGACGTCTCACCGAGTAGCTGATCAATTTCATGGCTCAGTTCGCCAAGTTCTTGATCGACGTCGTCATCCCAAACGGCTGGCGGTAGGGGAAGAGCTGTAGGGTTCGACGTCGACCCGGCTGGCACAACCATCGGCCCGATGGAACTCTCACTCGATTCCGTTTTCCAGTGCGGGCCCAGCCACACCATCGCGTTGGCGAGCGTTGCCGCCGTCAAGACGGCGTACAAAACCTGTCGCTTGCCTTTTTTATTCATCGGTGTCCTTAGCGATGGGGGTAACGCTTCTACCGTCGGTTGTTGGACATGAGCCAAGCATTGTCGAAGCAGGGTCGCGACCTCGTTCACGCTGCCGTATCGCTTGGTGGCCTCTTTGGACATCAACTTCGCCGTCAACCGGTCCAACCACTCCGGCACTTGCGGATTCTCCAGCTGCATCGATCGTGCAGCGAGGTCGGTGACCTTTCGCAGAATGCCGTAGCTGGTTTCACCGCGAAACGGGGGATGCCCGACGCACATCGCATAGATCACGCTGCCGAGACTAAACAGGTCGCTGCGAGCGTCGACCGCCTCACCCCGTGCCTGTTCGGGTGACATGTATTGCGGCGTTCCAGCGATAATGCCCGACCGCGTGACGGTCGCATCATCCACCGCTCGGGCCAAGCCAAAATCGGTCAACATGGCCCGATCGACTCCTCGTTCGAGCAAGATGTTTGCCGGCTTCACATCGCGGTGGACCAGACCTTGGCCGTGAGCGGCAGCGAGTCCCTCGGCGACTTGCAGTGCAATTCGTAGCACATCCACCGTGGCGAGCGCACCGTCGCTATCGATTCGCTGCTGCAACGAGTGGCATGCGACATAGGGCATCACCAAGAAAGGCAACGATGACTTTTCATTGACCGATAAAATCGGCATCACGTTCGGATGGACGATCGCCGCCGTTGCTTGTGCTTCACGCAGAAATCGTTGCCGCGCCACTCCGCTGGTGGCCAGATGTGGAGCCATCACTTTGATCGCCACAGGTCGATTCAGCTCCTCTTGGAATCCCTTCAGCACGATCCCCATGCCGCCGAATCCGATGACCGACAGGACTTCGAATTCGCCAAGCTGACCCATCGAATCTTCACGGTTGCTGGGCTCCAAAAAACTGATCGCGAAATCCGTCGGCGACTGGGCATATTCGACGGGATAAACGGGTTCGTTGGTATCTGGATTCTCACAGCATTCGATCAGCCGAGATGCGGAGTGAGTCCCGAGCGAGCGATGGGATTGGGCTTCCACTCGCAAGGCATGTTCAATCGAATCCCAATCACCACCGCAGGCGAGTCGCTGCAGTTCGACTCGGCACACCTCGCACTCGCTGAGGTGATCGCGGGTGACCGATTCTTGATCCTCCGACAATTCACCGATCAGCGAAGCGGACAACGTTTCAGGGTCGAGATGGCTTGTTGGCGAACTCATCGGTCCATCACCTCGCTCACTTTTTCGCGAATCCGTTTCATGATCCGGCCGCGTGACATGTAAATGCTGCCGGCGGAAACCGACAACGTCTCAGCCACCTCCGCAACCGACCGACCTTCGATCATCGTTTCCCAAAATGCAGTCCAACTGGTCTCCACAAATTCCGCTTTGACTTGTTCAGCAGCCCAAACGATCAATTCATGCTCGTACTGTCTTGCCAGCGCCGGATCGGGCTGGTCGGCACATTGAGCGAGAGCTTCGAACGCATCGGTCCCTCCCGCGGCAGCAATTTGGCGACGTTCGCGAGACATGTATTTGATCACGACATTGCGTGCGACGCGATTGATCCAGCGACGGAACGATGCATCGTGATCGTCGTCTTGCCACGAATCGATCGAACGAGCGATTGCGGCCAGGACTTGATTGGTGACGTCAGGAACATGCGATTTGGGAACCCCACGTCGTTCGACCAAACGCATCAAAAACGATTCATAGACCGATACGAATTCATGCCACGCGTCCTGATCCCGCTGCTTTTTCAGTTGCAGGATCAAGCTTTGGCGAGTTTTCGGCTGATTCGGTGTTTTGTTGGGAAGGTTCATCGGCGTGTCCTATTGTAGAACAGTCCGCCCCAAGGCATTGATCTAACGGCTCAGGAAGGATTTTTTTTGATTGCGGTGCCGCGGATCGCAAGATCACCGGCGAATTCCGCAAAAAGTCGGTAGCGGAAAAGTGGATTGTCAGGTTTAATTCATTGCGGCGTTCGCTGGATTTCACGCTGTCGCATCGGTTTCCGCAGGCCGAAGTCCAACCTCCAAACCTTGACAGACTCCCCATGCAGCTTCCCGTCGTTTCGGACACCTCCTCCCCTGCTCCATCGATGCGTGCCACCGGCAACGATCCCAACGCGCGAGGCCGCTACGCGGTCATCAGTTTGGGCTGCCCCAAGAATTTGGTTGATACCGAACAGATGCTCGGCCGCCTCGACGAAGATGGCTACAACATGGTCGGGTCGGTCGACGAGGCCGATTTTGTGGTTGTCAACACTTGCGGGTTCATCGACTCGGCTCGCGAGGAATCGCTTGAGGCGATCGACGAGATGTTGGCGCTCAAACGCGAAGGCAAAATCCGCAACGTGATCGTGACAGGCTGTTTGGCCGAGCGCCAGCAAGGCAAATTGCTGGAAGCGCGTCCCGAGATCGATGCCATGATCGGCGTCTTCGGTCGCAACGAAATCGTTTCCGTGATCGATCGTTTGCAATCAGGAATCGAGGAACAGCAACGCGTTTTTCGCCCTGCCCCGATCAAACCGCTTAGCGACGCCGTTCGCAGCGCGGTGACGCCGCGGCACTTTGCCTATCTGAAAATTAGCGAAGGATGCGATCGGCTTTGTACGTTTTGTGCGATCCCAAAAATGCGAGGCAAACACTACAGCAAGCCGATCGAACAGGTGGTCGATGAGGCCAAGCGGTTGGGCGACAGTGGCGTGCGAGAAATCGTGGTCGTCGCACAAGACACGACCTATTACGGAAAAGACCTCTACGGCCAACCACGCTTGACCGAACTGTTGACCGAACTGGATAAGATCGAATCGGTGGATTGGATTCGCTTGATGTATTTCTATCCGATGTACATCGACGACGCGCTGATCGACACGCTGGCGGGTGCGACGCGGATATTGCCTTACATCGACATGCCGCTGCAACATGCCAGCGACACGATGCTGCGGCGAATGTCTCGCAAGACCACTCGTGCAATCCAGGAAGAGATGTTGGGGAAGTTTCGGTCGCGAATCAAAGATGTCGTGATGCGAACGACGATGATCGCTGGGTTCCCCGGCGAAACGGACGACGACTTTGCAGAGCTGTGTGACTTTGTCACCAAGCAACGGTTCGAACATCTCGGTGTGTTCACCTATTCGGTGGAAGAAGATACACCGGCTGCAAAGTTGCCGAACCGCGTTCCCAAACAGGTCGCGGATCGTCGGCAAGGAGAATTGATGGCGATCCAACAGCAAATCGCTTTCGATTGGACCCAAAGCCGCGTGGGCACGATCGACGATGTGTTGATCGATGCACCGTTGCCCGATGAAGAGGGCGTGTGGATTGGGCGGACTCGTGGCGAGGCACCGGACATTGACGGGATTGTCTACGTCAGCGGAGCGGGAAAAAAGCAAAAGATTCGAGTGGGCGACATGGTCCGCTGCGAAATCGTTGCCGCCGACGGCTACGATTTGGTTGCAGCCTCGTTAGACGACTAGACGATTCACACTTTGAATGCAACCGGCTTAAACCGATTGAGTGAAAACCGACTGCGCACGTTGGAGTCGTAGGCTTTAGCCGATTCAGCAAGGATCCAGCACGCAATCGGATAAAGCCTACCACTCCAACGAATCATCCGGGCTAACCGAGCATTAACCGAACCACTTCTTGATTGCGTGCAGCGTCGTGGCGCGGCCAGCCCGGGCGATCGAAGTGGTTAGTGGGATTTCCTTGGGGCAAACCGCCACACAATTCTGGGCGTTGCCACAGGCTTGGATTCCACCGGGGCCACTCAGGGCATCGAGCCGTTCACCGGCCAGCGACTTGCCGGTGGGATTGTTGTTGAACAACATTGCCTGCGAAATCGCGTGGGGCCCGACAAACGCTGCATCGTATTCGGCGAATTTCCGCTTTTCGTACGCTTCGTCGCTTTCCCCGTCGAGACGTGCCACTTCGGCTTTCAGGTATTGGGGACAGGCATCCACGCAACATCCGCAACTCATGCATTGACTGAGAGGGTAATTGCGTTCTTGGTCCTCTCGCGACTGTCGTTCGCCGGGGCCCATGTCATAGTAGCCATCGACTGGCACCCACGCTTCGACCCGCTCGAGTGCTCGGAACAAACGTTGACGGTCAACCATCAAGTCACGCAGGACCGGAAATTTTCGCATCGGCTCGAGCACCAATTCGTCCGGGTTGTCTTCGAGCAATCGGTCCACCAAAGCGCTACAACTCTGACGCACCTTGCCGTTGATGACCATCGTGCAGGCCCCGCAAACTTCTTCGAGGCAACCACAATCCCAGGTCACGGGCGCAACCTTCTTGCCATCGCTGGTCGTTGCTTGAGCGGCAATCTTCTGCAGAACGCTGATCACGTTCAACTCAGGCTCATAAGGCAATTGGTGCAATTCCCAATAGGGCTTTTTGCCCGGTCCGTCTTGACGACGAATCCGTACCTTAATGAAATCGGTGCTTGTTCTCGTAGTGGGTTCGAGGGCGGTCATCCGTCGATCCTGTAGCTGTATTGGTGAATTGGAATGATTTCGAAAAAATGGTTAGCAAACGGCATGCCCAAGGTCAGGCCTACTGGGCACCGATTGCTTGTTGCGACTGCTTCTTGGCGCGAGCACGCTCGTTCCAGACCTCTTCGATCTCTTCGGCTCCGACCAAGCCGTACAAACGAGGGCGTGGCGGGATCAGCGAAACGTCGACTTCTTCATAGGTGATGTCGGGCATCATGGTTTCCGCGTTCCATGTCGCGATCGTGCTTTTGAGGAATCGTTCGTTGTTCGCTTCAAAGGCATCGCACCATGCTTCGGCTTGTTTTCGGCGTTCCGTCGGATCCTCGGCCGTCAACGATGGCTTCTCGAACTCCGGTTTGTAGTGGGCCCCACGGCACTCATCCCGCTGCAGGGCTCCTTGCAGAATCGACTTCGCCAATGGGAACATGTCCTGAAGCGCTTTCGCAAAAATGACGTTTTGGTTGGTCCAGCTGCCGCTATCGGACAGATTGACTTTCATCGCCCGTTCGTGAAGCACTTTGACTTTCTCGATGGCATCCGCCAATTGATCATTGCGGCGGACCACGGTGGCGACACGGGTCATCAAGTCGCCAAGTTCTTGGTGAATCAAGTACGGGTTCTCATCACTACCTGGGTTGCCGTTGAGCAGGTCGTCGTGACGCTGCTGCTCTTTCGCGACCGCCGCTTCGAGGACTTCCGAGGGCACATCGCCGGAACCGGAGGACTGCTTGTCGGCGTAGTTCAAGATCGACGGCCCGGTGAATAAACCGGTAAAGATACAGGAAAGTAACGAGTTGGCACCCAGCCGATTTGCACCGTGGTAGTGATAATCGCACTCGCCGATCGCGTACAAACCTTCGATGTTAGTCATGTGGTTTTCTGGAGCACCTTGTTCCATGCCACCCTCGGCCGATTTGACGTAATCGGCCCACAATCCGCCCATGCTGTAGTGGACGGCGGGGAAAATCCGCATTGGTTCGTCGCGAGGATCAACACCCTGGAATTTTTCGTAGATTTCCAAAATGCCGCCCAGCTTTCGGTCCAATTCGGCTCGAGGAATATGGGTCAAATCGAGATAGACGCACATTTTGTCTTCATCCACGCTCAAGCCGTCGTTGACGCAAATGTCGAAAATCTCGCGAGTCGCGATGTCTCGTGGCACCAAGTTGCCGTATTCAGGGTAACGTTCTTCGAGGAAGTAATAACGTTCGTTCTCGGGGATTTCCATCGGCGGACGAGGGTCCTGGGCCTTGCGTGGCACCCAAACTCGACCTCCTTCGCCGCGAGCCGACTCGCTCATCAACCGCAACTTATCGCTGCCGGGGATCGCCGTGGGGTGAACTTGGATGCACTCCCCGTTTCCGTATTTCGCACCCGACTGGAAACAGCGGCTGACGGCGCTACCGGTGCAGAACACGCTCATCGTGCTACGGCCGTAAACCAAACCACAGCCGCCGGTGGCGACCACGACCGCATCGGCCGGGAACGCTCGAATTTCCATCGAAACCATGTCTTGGGCGACCACGCCCCGGCATCGGCCGGTTTCATCTTGAATGGGATTCAAAAAGTCCCAGAACTCATACTTGCGAATCATCCCTTCGCTTTCCCAGCGACGGACTTGTTCATCCAAAGCGTAAAGCAACTGCTGGCCGGTCGTCGCTCCGGCAAATGCGGTTCGTTTGTAAAGCGTGCCGCCGAACCGACGGTGATCGAGGAAGCCTTCGCCGGTGCGGTTGAACGTGACACCGAGTCGGTCCATCAAATCAATGATTTTGGGGGCCCAATACGCCATCTCTTTGACAGGCGGTTGATGGTTCAGAAAGTCACCACCGTACAGGGTGTCGTCCAAGTGCTTCCACTCGTCGTCACCGAGTTGGCGAGTCGAATCGTTGACACTGTTGATCCCGCCTTGAGCACAAACGCTGTGTGACCGTTTAACGGGAGTGAGGCTAATTAAGTCGACTTTTACGCCAAGTTCTGCAAGCTTCATTGCGGAAGCAAGCCCAGCGAGTCCGCCACCAATAACGACTACACGATGCTCAGACATATTTCAAATCAAACAGTTTGTGGATACTAATACAGAAGGTTTTTCGGATCGGCCAAGCGGCCGACTTTCCCAGCCGAGTCTACTCGGCATCGTCGCTCATCATGGCTTCGTAAACGACCACTTCGTCTTCTTCTTCAAATTCGGCGGCGACCTCGTCCGGCTGTGTCCGCTTCTCATGGGACAGGGGGACATAGCCAGCTCGAATGCCAACATCGTACATCCGATCCTCGGTCTTCTTGGCTCGAGCGATGTCCTCGGCGGATCCCGAGATCGCAGCCCACCAAGCGGCAGTACCGACCAGGGCCAACCCCAAACCGAACACGAGGGCGACTTTGGACGCACGCTCTTGAGCGGCCGGAGTGATCCAGACGCCCCAGGTAATCCCCGCAGTCCATAAACCGTTGGCCAAGTGATAGACGCAACAAAGCATGCCGATCAAGTAAATGGGTGGCCAAACCAGACCGCCGAAATCATTCATCGCGATCATCAAAGTGCTGGCCGCGTTGTAAGGCTTGAATTGGCCGAATCCCATCGGTTGAATCACGGCCAAGTAAGGCTCGAAATGGAACCAACCGTGAAGATGCAGGATGTGGAGGAACAGATACACCAATGCAATCACGCCCGTCCATCGCTGCCACGAATAGCGGCGGTTGCTAACGTACTTGTAATGGCTCGTGTTTAGTTTGGCATTCTTGGCGATCCAAACGCCGAACAGGGCGTGAAACAGCAGCGGGCCAAAGATCAGTCCCCATTCGACAATCGGAAGCACTTTGCCGGCACTGTGGATTCCGTACACCGCCCCTTGGAACGACTGAGTGCTGTTCAACAAGCTGGCGTTCACCGTCAAGTGAACCATCATGTACAGCCCTAACGGCACAATCCCGGTGAGAGAGTGAAGTCGGCGAAGTGCGAACTCGTGACGAAGGAAAAATGAAGTTTCAGAAGTTGGGTTGGACACGTCTGTCGTCGGGGGGAATGCGGGAAGTGGAAACCGTCAATGCACCGACGGTGCAAAGATGTGAAAGACGCTGATGCGAAAAAAAGCGAAACAGGCAAAAAACGAAGCGCTCGCTCGTGCTTGCTCAACTCTCTCGATGATCGGTTGCTTTGACCGAATATCCTATCGAAAAAAACGCTTCAAACAAAAGCCCGAGAGGTTCACCGAGGCGTTTCCGCTGACAAAACTAGCGACAAGGGCGCTGTGCGCGACGTTGGCGGCCCTTACTGTTCTAATCGGACCAATCAGTCGCTGTTTTGACCGAAAACCGGCGTTCCAAATCAACATCTGTTGGAAGAATTTTTCTTCGCAAGGCCCCGAATTTACGTCGCGAGGGCAAGACTGCCAAGGACCGCTAAGCCCCCTCCACGCCCACTTTGACGCAATCGGACAGAATGCCACAGGGGATGCAATCTTGGCGTTCACGTATTCCACTTCCTCCGCGCGGCAAACCAAGTGAATGCTTGCACGGTCAGGCGACGGCGTGAATCCTCGCGAGGCGAACACCTCGTCAACCGATCTGCTAAAATCCTCGGAAACCGTTTCCCTTTCTCATGACACCCCGTTTCTCATGCCACACAGTGCCCTCATCCTCGCCGGTTTCGCTGACAAGAACGCTTCCCTGTTCCGACGCTTCCAAGTGCCTCTGGGCGATCCGGCTGCCTGGGTCGATATTCACGGCCACACCATCGCGCTGGTCCGCGACTTGGAAATGGATCGAGTGCGGCAAAAAAGCCATGCGGATCATGTGACGTGTCCCGCTGAGCATATTCCGCCGCTGGGATTGAGTGCCGATCGAGAAACCGCGACCGCCCAGGCCACCGTTCAATTGTTGCGGTCTAAAAAAATTGAAACGGTGATCACGGACCGCAGCTTGCCGTTCCTCTTCGCATGGCACCTGCAACAAGCCGAGATCGAGGTTCGCTACGACGAAGAACTTGGCGTTTTGGACCGACGCACCAAGAGCGATCAAGAAATCGAAGCCCTGGCCAAGGCTCAAAGCGTGACCGAAGAGGTCATGTTGATCGTGCTGCGGCGGATCGCGGGTGCAAAGGCCGACGCCGAAGGCCGGTTGTCGGTCGATGGTGAAGTGTTGACCAGCGAAGGCCTGCAAAGCTTTGCAGCCATGCAATTCTTGCAGCGAGGGTTTAGCATGGGACACGGCGCGATTATCGCGACCGTCCCGCAAGTCGCCGATTGTCATCACAGCGGCAGTGGAGCGATCTACACACGGCATCCCGTCGTTGTCGATTTGTTCCCACGGGATGAGTCGAGTCGTTACAACGGCGACTGCACGCGGACGATCGTCCACGGCCAGGCCTCGCAAACCGTTGAAGCGATGCACGCCGCGGTGGTCGAGGCAAAGCTTGCGGCCGAAAGCAAATTGGTCGCAGGTAACTTGGCAAGCGATGTGCACAAGGCCTCCGAGGAAACCTTGAAGCAACACGGCTATCCAACGTCGCGTGGCACGATCACCGACGCGCCAAGCATTCAACATGGAACCGGTCACGGCATCGGGTTGGACGTCCATGAGCCCATTCTGTTGGACGAAGGCGGCGGTGAAATGCTCGAAGGCGAAGTCTTTACCGTCGAGCCTGGGCTCTACGGACGGACCGACGGCGGCGTCCGAGTCGAAGACATGCTGGTCGTCACCGAAGGCGAGCCCCGAACGCTCAACCGGTTACCGTTTGGGCTGGATTGGAGCTAGCCCGGATGATTCGTTGGAGTGGTAGGCTTTAGCCGATTGCGTGCTGGATCCTTGCTGAATCGGCTAAAGCCTACTTCCGGGTCCAAGTGGGCAACGGCGAATGAGCTTCCTTCATCAGAGTAGCCATCTCCGTCACAAGTTCCGGCATGGACCTTGCTAAGTCGTTGGTTTCGTAGGGATCGATCTCTAGATTGTAGATTTCCATCGGCGCGAGTGCTGGCTGCGAGTTTTTTGCGACTTCGCGATACGCTTTCCACTTCCCTTTCCGCAGCGCTTGGGAAAAGATGATCTGATCACCGCCCTTGCAAAATTCCCAGTAGAGATATTCGTGTGCCCGCTGTTGGTTCGGTTTGCCGAGCAAGGTCGGCAGAAACGAAATGCCGTCGCTCTGATCAGGCCGGGGCTGCCCAAGAATTTCACACATGGTGGGCAACACATCCCAGAACGCACTCAGATGATCGGTGGTCTGACCCGCTGGGATCACGCCTGGCCAACGGGCAAGCATCGGCGTCCGAATACCTCCCTCGTGCATGTCGCGTTTGAACCCGCGCAGGTTCGCGGTGGAGTTCCAGAAGTCGGGATCATGCCCGCCCTCTTTGTGCGCTCCGTTGTCGCTGGTAAAGATCATCAACGTGTTGTCGTCAACCTGCAACTCGTTCAGTAAGTCCAGAATCTCGCCGACTTGATTGTCAAGGTTTTCAATCATCGCCGCAAATCCCGCAATCGGATTGACGACGTCCTCGCAGGTTTCGACGCCATCCCCACCATGCACGGTGTACTTGCCGATCACGTCGTCGAACTCGGGGAACACTTTTCGCCACTTCGCGTGCAATTCCTTCGGGGCCTGCATGGCTGCGTGCGGAACAGCGGTGGGGATATAGCAGAAGAAAGGGGTCTTGGATTTCGCATGATGCTGAATGAATTCCATCGCGCGATGCATGATTCGGTCATGGACATAGGTGCCCGGATCCAGCTTGATTTCTTTGCCATTTTCGACGATCGACGTCGGGTAATAGGTGTGGGCAATCGTCTGACTCTTCCAACCTGCAAATTCATCGAAGCCGTGCCAGAGCGGATTTGCAGGTCCTGACTCATGGGTGTGCCCCAATCCCCATTTTCCATAGGCCCCCGTTGCGTATCCGCTCGCTTTGAACACTTCGGGCAAGACCGTCTGCGTGGGATCAAGCAGTCCGTCCCCTGATTCCGAGATGTTTCCGCGAACGGCAACCGCACCCGGTTGTTGTCCGGTCATCAACACGGCCCGCGAGGGACTGCAGACCGTGTTTCCTGAATAGTGACCGCTGAACTTCATCCCTTCTCTAGCAAGTCGATCAATGTTGGGCGTCTGGAACTTCTGCTGGCCGTAGCATGAGAGGTCGCCGAGGCCGAGATCATCCGCCAGAATGTAAACGACGTTTGGCTTGGATTGCGCCTGCACCATGCAGGGTAAAACAAAAACGCAAGCGAGGATGCGAAAGAGAGTTTTCATGGCGGGCGGGCTCTTTTTTTCCGGTGGGGGGACAGATCAGCCGTGCTCCGACCGATCATAACTCGGAGAGATCTTCGGGGACATCCGTGGTTTCCGAAGTGGCGTGACGAAACTGGATTTTCACCGTCTTTGCCGGAACCTCCTTCACTCTTTCTTTGTCAGCGTCACCGAACCAAATCGGTGTCCCCGATTCATGCATCACCTCGTTCGGTTGCGTCGGGTCCTCTTCGCAACCCACCGCATGGTAGATCAAGGAAGCCGCTGTTTTCAAATGGAACTCCTTTTTCTTGCTCGGTTGTATCACCAAATACAATGCCTGCTTCGCTCGTGTGGTGGCGACGTAAAGCAAACACAACGCTTCGGTCATCGCACTGGCGCCTTGGTTTCCAAACGCGAACTGCCATTTCTTATCCAGGAAATGCCAATGGTCTTGACCGATGTATCGTGTGATCGCTTGAGCCGGTTGGCTCAACGATTTCGCATCCGAGACGCAGTTGCCGCTTGATCGTGTCAGCGGGCCGTCCAACTGCGGCAACACCACGGCATCAAACTCCAGTCCCTTCGCTTGGTGCACGGTCATCACTCGGACTTGGGCCCGCTGCGGCCTTTCCACCCGTTTTTCTTGAACCAATCGTACGAAATCGCGAAGCCGCGGCTGGGGATTGTTCTCGTAGCCGATTGCCAAGTGTGTCAATTGTTTCAATCGCAATGTATCTCGCGGGCCACACAGCGGAGCAAGCGTTTCACACAGCGATTGGACGGTTTCCGCGATGCCACGTTGTTCAACTCGCCTGCGGATCGAATCGGCATCGAGCGATCGGTCGGCAGCAAGCAGCGTGGGTTCGACATGAAAACGCCATCGACCATCACCCGGATGTTCTGCCATCATCAATGCCGACAAAACCGTGACGACCGCAGCGGAATCGGTCAGCGGATTTCCGCCCTCTTGGCTCACTTCGACGTCGCGGGATTCAAGCAACGTGATCAATTCGGCAACGGCCGCATTGGTTCGCGTCAAGACACCGACGGTTTTGTCCGGTGCATCCGCCGCAATTTCTGAAATCAGATCGGCGGCATCTTGGAAGCAGGCCGCGTCGTTGGCATCCTTATCCCCCTTTTCGACCTTTGAACTCGTTCGAATCTGAACGAATCCCTTGAGCGTTTTCTTGTTTGCTTCGTGCTGCGGAAATCGCTGAGCAAACCGATGAATCGCTGCTGCCTCGTGAGCCGACTTGTCAGCGGGGTCCTTCGGATCCCCTTCGCGTACCATCGGGTGACGTGCCAGGTTCGAGAAAACAACGTTGACGAAGTCCATGATGTCAGGGCTGCTACGAAAACTCATATTCTGTTCCGATTCCGCGATCCCATCGATCTGATCGGTCACGGCATCAAAGATTTCAGCCACGCCGCCACGCCACCCGTAAATTGCTTGCTTCGTGTCACCGACGCAGAAGAACGATCGTGACGATTGCCATTCCGCTCCGTCCTTTGCTACTGCATCGCGGTCACAGGCACGCACCGCCAACGGTCGCAGCACTTGCCACTGCGCCGGTGAGGTGTCTTGGAACTCATCCAGTAGCAAGTGATCGATGGCACCATCCATCCGGTTGACCAATGTGTCGTAGTCGATCGCCGAAAACAGTTTGGACAATCGCACCGCAACATCTTCAAAACTCAGCACACGACCGACTTGTTTTATCGCATTGACGTGGAAGTCATAAGCGGTGAGGATGGTTCCGGTGGCTTCGTTCTGCGCGCTGAGTAGTCCGATCAGTTCCGTCCGCACCGCGGCGTAGACGGTGTCAAGAGCATCGTCGAGTCCATCGGGTAGCTTCGATCGACCGAACTTGACCTCCGTGTGCGTCCGCCGAGCTTTGGCAATATTGCGGATCAGCGTTTCGTCAACTAACGATTTGAAATCACCCGTCTCAGTTGCATCGGCAAGCAACTGCAACTTGGCAAGGACCGTTTCCTGTTTTGGGCTTGCGGATCGAAAGTCGCCCACAGCTCGAGTCTGATCTGCTTGTTCTGGGCGTCGAGGAGCCACCATTTTGTTCCAAGCATCGGGGGGACAGCGGCGATGGATGCCATAGGCTGTATCCACCACTTGCATCAATTCCCGTTGGATCGAACGTTTGATTTCTCCTTTTCCGAGCATCGTCAGCATCGTGGTCATCTCGGAAGGATTCAACGTCGAGACGACGCGCTGGATCGCTTTCTCTTGGATCCAAACCTCTTCGATTTCATCGGTCAATCGCCATGCGGGCGGCAGGCGGAGTTCGAAGGGGAATGAGCGAGCGAGTTGTGTAAATAAGCTGTCAAGCGTACAGATTCGCAGCCGATGGATGTTGCGCACCAATCGGTGCAGCAGTTGACGGCACGTTTGATGCTGGAGCGTCGAGATTCCCACCTGCTCACGAAGTGCCTGCAACGCCTCGGGATCGTCGTCCTCCCCCGCCTTGGCCAGCACTTCGAGAACCCGATTGAGGATTTCACCCGCGGCTTTACGTGTAAAGGTGGTTGCCAGAATCGTTTCGGGGGCAGAATCCTGCAGCAAGACGCGCAGCAGTCTCGCCGTGAGTTGATACGTCTTGCCGGTCCCGGCGGAAGCCCGCACGAGCGTCGGTAAAAGAGCGTTGTGGGGCGCTTCGGTGGTCATGGATCTAAATTCCCGTTTGCAAGATCATGTCGTAGTCGTCGTAGAGAACCGGACCGTCGGTCGGTTCAAAATGCCCGTCGCGAATTTGCGCGACGCAATGCAAAATCAAATGTTGTGCTTGGTCCATCAGTGTTTCGTCAAACTTGGCAATGTTGATCCGCGTTTCTGCGTCTTTGTCGCTGATGTTGAAGTACCCAAGTTCGACCGCTTTGGCATCCGCATCGATTCCAAGAAAAGGAATCATCATCCGATACAGCGGCAATTGCAGGTCGATCCATTGCAGACCGTTGTCGGTAGCCTTCAAATGTTTCTTTTCGGGTTTGTGACCATGTGTTTTGTAATCCAGAATGGCCCATCGACCTGATTTGGGATGGTGATCGATTCGGTCCAAGCGACCACGAAGCCCCATCTTGAACCCCTCCACTTCAACACACGCTCCCATCTTGTCGTCAACCGACGCTTCGGACTGGTGAATCCGCCAGCCCTCGTCGATCCGCCTCGCTTGTTCGGCAGCCACGGCACTCAAACGTCGTTCCGCTTGGCGAATTTGCAGCGTCACCGCCGTCGATGTGGCGTGACCGTAGTGCTGGTCTGCGTAAACGTGCAAGTGATCGAGCAAATGGGCTTCGATTTTCTGCTGATTGCCTTCGTCACGGTGTTTAGATTTCCCGAAAGCTTCCAGTGCTCCGTGAACCAAATCGCCGAATTGGTTGGCTGCCAACTCAGCACTTGCATCATCGAGGGGTTTCAGTTTCAGCACATGTCGCAAGTAGAATCGATACGGACATGTCAAATAGTCGCGAAATGCCGTGACACTCATCGTCTTGACCGGACACTCTGCAGCGGACGGTGGCAGCTTAGGGATCGACAGCGATCTGTTTTCCTCAGCGCTGTCCCAGCAGTGCTCCACGACGACACGAGGTCGGGTGACGTTCAGCAGCGAGCGGATCCGCCGGGCGACGTCCTGATCCGATGCAGCGGAGAGCAACCGGCTCGGCGGCGTCGGCGATCCATCGGCTGACGTGCGGCCAACGATGAAGCGAACCGAGGGACGCGTCGAAAGCAGTAGCTGCATGTTGTACACATCGCGCGCGTAACGTCGATCATTGTCCGCCATCCGAAGGCTCGTCCGCAGATGGCCAGGCAAAAAGGCGTCATGGGTCACCGCAGCGGGAACAAACGGATGATTGAATCCGACAACGATCAAGGCTTTTGAATCATCGAGCGCCAAATCAAGCCAACCGAGAATTTCGACGTCACCCGATTTCATCGGCTGCAGCACTCGCAATTCACCGGTTCGATTCGCGATCATTTGCATCGCTCCCGCACCGTCGATTTCAAAATCGAGCGATGCATTCACCTCGCCAAATCGCTTCAACAAACGACGTACCGAATCGAGTGCCATGGGCGTCCGAGCGCGTGTCGGATCATCGTTGGGAGCTTCGGCTTGGAAGATGCCATCAAGCCAAACCGTGATGGTTTTGCACCATGTCGCCAACGGATGAGTCTTGTTCTCGTCGAGAAAGGGGGATAGCCATGCTTCGACCCACGCGGCGACTGCGATCGCTTGCGGGAATCTCTGCTTCGCAAGTTGGGGTAGGTCGGCATCGATTCGGATCGGGTAGTGATTCGCGAGCAGTTCGTCAAGCTCGACAAGCCACAACGATTGTGTTTCGGCGGGCTGCGGAAGTTCTGCGCTGATCCGATCGTGAACCACTGCGTGACGAACCAAGGTGGCGAGCGATTGCCAAGTCCGGTGCTTCAAATAGTCGGCGGTGAGGTCGAACAATCGGCCCACTGCCGTTCGGCTGATGGGCCATCCCAGATGCCGGAAGGTCTCGACGCCGCAGCCACGCAATTCCAATTCAATCGGCCCAACCTGCGACTCGTCGGTCACACCGATCGTGACTTCGTTGGCGGGGAATTGCGGAGCGATTTCCGCTAAGTTCTCCGCGACCGCGGTCGCTTGATCGGCGATGTCGCCTGCGGGAATCAATTGATCGTCTTGCAAAGGCAAGATGCTATCAAGCCATGGATCGGCCAGAATGCTACCAAAGGCATCGAATCGTCGGGCGAACGTGTCGGGGGCCGCGACAAAGGGTAGTATTTCTCCTTCTAAGACGTTGAGCATCGCGACTTGCAGGTGACTCAGGTCGCTTGTCCCTACCAGCGCAATGGTCTTTTTCGTTTTGCAGGCACGGTTGCGGATCGCAACGTCGCGTTCTTCGTGGGGGTCCGCCAAACCAGCGCGATCTAATTCCTGCAAATACTTGGCATAGAGATCGGCGAGAAGCTTCCAACGCCGTTGGTCGTTTTCAGATTCTGAGACCTCGGCGATCGCTTGGAAGCTGAGTCGGTTGGAAGCCAAATCCTCATGCAATCCACGAATCGTGGCCGCCAATTCCATCCAAGACTCGACTTCGTCCGAAGCAGGCAGCGTCGGGACCAACGGGGCGAGGTCATCGACGTGCGTGGTCGCGAGAACTCGTGACCACGCCAAAGTCTGTTCGAATTCGATCGCTAACGCGTTTCGCGGACGGTAGAGTTTCTCGGGCAGCTGCCCCATCGTCAAAATCTCTGGCGGATGTAGCCGGACGCCGAGATCCGATGCGGAATCGCGAAGCAGAACTTCAAAGCGACGCGAACTGAACGAGGTGGGCAGAACGACGATCCAGCCCGACAAGTCGAGCGTCGCTCGCGAGCAGAACCGCTTGATCAGCAACTCGACCACCTGCGGCAAGAGTGGCTTCTCCCAACCGAGAAACTCGGGGTCGGTGCTGGGGAAGAGTGAATTCACGTTGTGCCTCATGGGTGGTTGTTTGTATTCGTGTTTGTATTCGTGGCCCGGTCGTCGCAAAAGCCGATCCGCCGATCCGCGGCCCCATCGCCGTAACTGAACCCGAAGTCGCCTGACCATGGTTGCAGCTCTCTTTGACAAGTCTGGTCACATCAGGAGCGTTTTTTTCAATGACTTCCCTGATCGATTTCGCTGGAAGTGCCGCAGCCCTCCTGGATCCCCTAGGTCCCCGTCGCCAAACTCACCAACTGGCTAGGATGAGAAAATTTACCGTCTGTACTGAATATTCAGGCTGACGGTGGCCGATAGAACCGGTTATATGGAACCCCAGGGAAGCCACTCTGTGCGCATGGAGGCGCACCGCAATGATCATCTGGTCCATCAAGTTAATCAGTAACGTCCGAAAAGCGGTCGCCGGTCGCAAGTACCCCCATCAACTCGCCTGGGCCGTTGCGCTCGGTGCATTGCTCGGAATCATCCCGCACGGCAACCTGTTGGCGTTATTTGTTCTGATCGCAGTATTGTCTTTCAAAATCAACCATGCGATGGCTGGGTTGACAGCGATCGGAGTGACGTTTGCCGCGACCAAGCTTGACCCCATTTCGCACGAAGTGGGCCAATGGGTCCTGACCCATCCATCGGGCGGGCCTCATTTGGCAAAAGCGTGGATGTTGCCTTTGGCACCATGGACCGAAATGAACAATACGGTCGTGATGGGCAGCTTTTTGATCGGTGTCGCAGCGTTGCTTCCGATTTTCATGATCACATATCCCTTGTTTCGGCTGTTTGCTCCCCATCCGACCGACGAACTCGACTCGCCAGACCCTGCGTCTCAATCCGTGGCGGTTCGCCGCCAAAAGCAAGTGGTCGCCGTTGACGCTGCCCACGGGGCCGTTTCCGGTCCTCATCGCGTTCCACAGCAGACACCGTCCACCCAAGAGGCGGATTCCGGCGGGGACGCGTCGCTGAGCGGGGGGATTGTGGAGACGCGGATCGATGTGATTCGGATGAAAGAAAACGCTTGCACCGAGTCTTCGGCAGACCCCCAATCGAATGAATTCACTTCGGAGTCCGCCACGGACGCCGGATCAACCGAACAGCAACCGATGGACGAGGCACTCAACTACTTGCTTCGTCAATTGCGCACCTCTCAGCAAAAGGATGCAGCATGATTCGCTGGAGTTTTGTGATCACCCGTTTGATCGTCATCGTTGCGATCATCATGTTGTTCCGTTGGGGACTGGGGCCCGTTGCGAGCTATGTGACAATTACGGGCTTGGAAAGCGCGACCGGCGCAAAGGTTGAAATCGGCAACGCCCAGGTCGGGCTGTTTCCACCCAGTATTCGCTACACCAACTTTCAAGTTGCGGATCCTCGCGACGAGAAGGAAATGCGCGATGCATTTCGTGCCGAGTCGATTGAATTGACACTTGACGGCGATGCCCTGTTGCACCGTCGCTGGGTTGCTCGTGAAGGAAAAATCACGGGGATTCAAATTGGTTCACGCCGCGAAACCTCGGGTAAACTGGATCAAGTGGATAAGCCACTCGTTGAAGAGTCGAGCGGGGAACCCTCGATCTTGAGCAAGATGCTTGCCGCAACCACCGGCCGTCTTGAAAACGAAGCGAGCGCCTTGACCGAGAACCTCGAAACGGTTCGTCGCAGTCAGGAAATCCGCGAGCGTTGGGAATCGGAATACGACTCGCTGGTCGTTCGTGCACGAAACCTTGAGCAGCAGATCCGTGCGGTTCGAGATGAAGCGCGCGGGATTGACAATCCGTTACGAGATTGGCCGCAATTGCAACGTACACTCGAACAAGCTCGTGAAGCACGCAACGAATTGATGGCCGTCCGTCAAGCGATTGATTCGCTGCCGGAGCAACTGCAAAACGATCTTGCTTCGCTCGATGAAGCCAAGAAGATCGACATCGCCCGAGTCGAAAAGTACGTTCCCGGTGGACTCAATGACGCCGACGATTTCGGTGTGGACATGCTCAAACGAGCCGTCAGCGATCAAGTCGCCCAAATCCGCAGCTACTTAGACGGTGGCCGAACGATCGCAAACTATACGGTGGTCGCTCCGGAATCCGATCGCATTCGTGGCCAAGACATTGACTTGGTCGGGGCGAACCGCTTACCAGACGTATTGGTCCGCCACTGTGAGGTGGGCGGGTTGTTGCGAGCCAACGGAAATACCTACGCCTTGACGGGCTTTGTCGAAAACATGACGCCATCGCCGGAGCGATTGCGTGAACCCAGTGTTGCAAAGCTGCAGCTTGAAGGTCCAGAGGTGGTCCGTGTCGAATACGTCCGTGATCGTCGTCGGGGCGCCGATGTGGACCTGTTGACATTGCACTGGCCGCAAACCGACGCGAAACCCTTGCGTTTGGGTAACGATCATGACGCTGGACTTCGTATCACAGGCGGGAAACGCGAATTGTGGGTCCAACTTCGTAGCGAAGGCGAACAGGTCGAAGGACGATTCGTCAGCAAACAAACCGGGCTCAAGATGCAATTGGCCCTCGATTCGAAGTATGCCAAATCCGCGGCAGCACAGTCGATGCAATCCAGTCTGGATGCCGTGGATCGCATTGAAGTTGATTCGAACTTTAGTGGCAAATGGGATGACTTGGCGTTCGACGTGCATACCAATCTTGGCCAAGTCTTCCGCCGAGCCACCCAAGACGCAGTGAATGAGCAACTGGTCGCCTCGCAGCAGAAACTGAAAGCGACCATCGATCAAGCCCATCTCGAGCAGACGTTGGCGCTGCGGGAATGGTTGTCGAGCCAGCAGAGTGAAGCACGCTCCCTGCTCGCCAGTGCGGACAAATCGATCGAGGAGATGAGCCAGAAAGTGATGAACGAAGTCGGCGATGCCGACGTCTACCTCGGCAAACTCCGCGGAGCCTTACAGAAAAAACTGCACTAGTGGACCGTCAGCATTCAATTTTCGGGTAGTGGATTTCGTCAGAAATCCGTAACTCAAATGTTTGTCGGGACTTCTGGCGAAGTCCACTACGTCCCAACTCGCAGTTTTAACCTTGACGGTCCACTAGTCGCCGAGTCACCGCCCCTGCGGTCTCTTCAAGTTGGCGGGGGATGCGGGGGCAGGGCCCTTCGAATCCGACCACGACTTCGAACGCGAAAGCGCGCTGAGCCGGCGGTTCTCAGCGCTTCGCCGCAGTGTTGCGCTGAGCGTCAGCAGCAGGAATGCGAGGCATAAAAACCCAGCGCCGGCAACCATTCTTAGAGCGGTTGGGTTCACCGCAGCGCCGTTCATGGTCCGCAGAGCGCCCAAGGCCGCATGGCTGCCACCGGCAAGCATCCCAACCAGGGCAATCAGCGCCGCGGCTTGCATGGCATGTCGACGACGGTGAGGATTGAGGCCGACGACTCCACAGAACAAAATCGGAATCCCCAACATCATCGGAAAGAACAGCGATGGCATCTTCTGCGAGACCATCATCCCGGCCGTGGTCAACGCACACAACAATAAACCAAAAACAATGGCAATACGCGACATAAAACGTGTTCGGCCCGAGTACCAACCCCCGCTGTTTCCGCCAACAGCTCGATGAAGAGGTTCAATCGTAGCGGACGGGGCGGCAGCGTGGCGAGAGGGGCGTTACGATGACAGGGCTGCAAGGGCGTTCCGTTTGCCAATACCAACGCAACTTAGGGAGACGATTCGGATGTTCAAGCCATTTCGTTTGATCGCAATCCTGCTTGCCACGACACTGGCTGAAACCGTCTCGGCACAATCGACCGCGGGCGATGCACCACTTCCGACCGTTGCGGTCGACGCCACGCCGCCCCCCGAATCCTGGCCGCGGTTGCTGGGCCGTGGTTTTGATGGGACCGCCGCAACGGACAAGTCCTTCGATTGGGATGCGAAGCCCCAGAGGATATGGTCCTTGGACCTCGGTGACGGTTATGGGCTCGGGGCGGTCTGGGGAGACGCTTACTATCAATCGGACGCAGAAACGACTTCCGAGGGCGTCAAGGAGCGTTTACGATGCATCCACTTGTTGACGGGCAAAGTCCTTTGGCAGGACGCACGCCCGTTGGCGTATCGTGATCTGTATGGTTACGAAGCGGGGCCTCGGTCGACGCCTGCGGTGGATGCTGACTTTGTTTTCACTTACGGCGTCGCGGGGGAACTGGTTTGTCGAGATCGCATGACCCACCAAGTCGTCTGGTCCGTCGATACCGTCACGACCTACGGCGTCGTTCAGAATTTCTTCGGCGTAGGGTCGTCGCCTCTGCTGCTTGACGACAACGTGGTGGTGATGGTCGGCGGCAGCCCCGTTGAGGACCAGCACATTGCACCGGGGTGGCTCGATCGCGTCTCAGCCAATGGATCGTTGTTGGTTGCTTTCGATCGAAAAACCGGAAAAGAACGGTGGAAATGCGGTGATGACTTGGCCAGCTACAGCAGCCCGCGAACGATTCGACTGAGCGACCGGAACCACGTGCTTGTGTTGGGACGCGACTCACTTTGGTGTGTCGACGCGGGAACCGGCACGGTCGCGTGGAGTCACCCACATCGAGCGGACCTGCTTGAAAGCGTCAATGCGATGAGTCCGGTGGTTTCGGGGGACCACGTCTTCATCAGCGAGTGTTACCAAATCGGCAGTGTGTTGCTGAAGGTTTCGTCGGAGTCGGCGAAAAGGGTGTGGAAGGATCCTCAAGCCAACCGTCGCAAACAAGCGATGCGCTGCCACTGGGCCACACCGGTTTTGTATGACGGGTTTCTTTACGGATGCAGCGGCCGAAACGCGCCCGATAGTGATTTTCGCTGCGTCGAGTGGATGACGGGCAACGTGCGGTGGTCCGATTCGAGCCGTACGCGGTCTTCGGTGACGCGTGTGGGTGAGTTTTTGATGGTGCTGGAAGAAGGCGGTGGCATGCAAGTGATTCGAGCCAATCCGGATGCCTTTGAACTCGTTGCCGATTGGGACCTGGGCGCCGTCGACTTCCAAACGTCACCGCTAAAGTATCCCTGTTGGGCGGCTCCGATTGTCGTCGGCGACAAAATGATCGTGCGAGGTGATGACCAAGTGGTTTGCTTCCAATTGACCCCTTAACCAGTCGTACCCGCGACGCCGGTTCCTCACAACGGTACCGGTTCCTAGTGCGCAGGCGTTTGAAAAAACGGCGTCAAACTCATGACTTGCTGACAAACGGCAGGATCTTGGGAGCCCCTTCGACACGGACCTTCGATTCGATCTTGTCCTGCTTTCGCGAAGATTCGACCCACTGCGTCAACCGTTCGATTTGGGATCGCTGGTCTTGAGCGTGACCGCGGTCGACCCCTCCGAGGATGACAACGCAGTCGCGAGCGGACGATTCGCTGATGGCCCACTCAATCGCTCGCTTTTGATCGGCAACCAATCGCATCAAGGCACATTTCTTCACGCCATCGAGCACAGCGTGAGAGGCTCGCAGGAAGTGATCTTTGCTTTGTTTGACGCAAGTCACGATCGGTTGGTCGGTAAATCGCTCAGCATGGCCGCCCAAAAGGGCCAGTTGAACGGGATCGGATTCAGGATCGATCGCCATCACGCACCACAAACGCCCGCCCGGTTGCTTCATCGCTCGAGCCGCTCTTAGTGTCGCGGCAACTTGCTCGGGGGTTCGAGCGGAGTCAACAATCACGTCGGCGGACTCGAACGAACTGAGTACTTGCATGCGACCAGGAACGGATCTCAGTCCGCTCAAATGCTCGACAATTTCCTCAAGAGGTTGGTTCAATAGGATGCCAACCGCGGTGGCCGCTGCGTGGTTCGCCGCCATGGCTGCACCACAAAGTGTCGTTTCCATCGCCGCGCTGACCGATTCATGTGTCACCATCAAGGTGGACATCCCACATTCTTGCTCGATCAATTTCGCCGTGACGTCGGCTGGTTTACGAACGCCGTAGGTGAATCGTCGGCATTCTTGATCTTGAAGCATCCGCAGCATGTGGGGCTGGTCCGCGGATGTGATGACCACGCCCGCCGCGGTCACGCGATCCAAAACCGACTGTAACCCCGAGGGACCGAAGTCATTTTCGGCGACCGGGGATCCTGTGATCAGCAGCAGATCGAATTCGATGGAATCGTAGTAGCCACACTTGGCCGCATCGTCGGACAACTCGATCACGGCCGTTCGGGCTCCTGCGTCGCTGGCTTCCCCCAACCATTGGACCAACTCGCCAGCCACGGGAAGATCGCGAGAGGACGTCGACTGAACGATGCCGTCGCTTTCGCCAAGGTCGGTCTGGTAGGCAGTACGCAACCCAATGGAACGAAGCAGTTGCGCAACCAACAACGAAGTCGTTGTTTTCCCAGCCGACCCATAAACTCCGACGGTCAGCACTTTGCGATCGGGACGATCGAGAAGCCGCGACTGCAAATCGGCCATCGCAAGGTTGACATCGCCGACGATGCATTGCGTCACGGGGCAAGGCAAGATCTGTTCGGTCAAAATGCCTGCAACACCGCGAGCCATCGCTGCAGCGATCAGTTCGGTTGGGTTGTCTTGGCCGATCCGATAGACAACCAACTGGCCCGCTTCCGCCGATTCGACATCCTCCGCAATCGATTCAAAATGAACGTCCTCGCCAGCGAAAAACTTGGCTTGCGGGAAAACACGACGAAGGGAAGTCGATCCACCTGTCGTTTTGGAGTCAGCAGCGGAGTAAGAAGAGGGGGTGTAGCTGCTCGATGAAGCTTGCACTGCGTGGCGCATGATTGCCTCCCTGCAAAATCGCGATTGTTTGAACGCTTCACGACAAATCCTTTGCCGTCGGCCCGAGCAAAATCCTATGCTCGACCGCTTGAGTGTGAATTGTCACCCTCTGATCAATTTGGTCAAGGGGAAAAATCACGCCTTTAATGCTAGCAAATCGTCTGTGGGCTGGGGCAAGCGACTACGTTGGTTTGGCGCGCGGGCACCGCAAAGCGGCGAAAGACAATCGCTGCACGTGCGTTTTATCGCAGCGCACCTTCGGTAGCCAAACAAAAAAAGCGGTAACGAAATTGAATAAGGAAAAGTGGATCCCGGTTGGGACCTTCGGCTGCGAGGATGAAAATGTGTTCGATTGGACAAACGACACCTTTTTTCGAGTGCATTTCGAAAGGACACACTCCAGCTTCCCCGATTTGCGGGGCCGTGCCTGTTACCGGCACCCATCGAAGCGGCGTGGAGATCTGTCCAAGTCACGCTGATAGATTCTGTCTCCCTTCTCCCCCGATTTTTGAGGTCGTCCGGTTCTTAAGTTGTGACGAATACAGTGTTTAGGTATCCAACCACCCCTGCCCGCACAGCGCTCGTTGTACCCCACATCTCGGGTGGTGTCTAATACATCTGCGGGGTAGGTGACGAGATTTCGCCCTGGACTTTCGACAAACCGCTGCGAATGATTGCTGCCTTGCGGTTCGCGCTGGTGCTGCGAACATGGGAAAGCCTGTTGCACGGAGGTGCGGTTCATGGGTGCGGTGGCTCTCGGACTCCTCGGTCAAAAAACCGGCTCATCCGACCGAAGCGCGCGAAACCCAGACTCAAGGTTTTTTGGAGGTATGGCTCCGGTGTCCAATGATCTCTTAGAAAAGAGTCCCCGACGGTCGGTCGTCCGCCGGGAACCGATAGCACCCTTGGCGCACCGTCGACCGGGATATCCCTTGTCAAGTTGCACCTCTGCAGAGCTCGACTCCGTTTCTACCGGCAACTGCACGATTCTACCGGCAACTGCACGATAACAAGTGAAAATAGCTCCTGCCAGCAATGATGGGACACCGGAGAGATGCCTCGAAAACCTCCTGCGCACGCTTCCGCCGGATGAGCCAAAAAACCTAGGTGCGCAAGAGCCTCAGCAAGCTTACACCTTCGCAAAAATCGGACAAGCGACGCAGACCTTGTGGATCGGAATGCAACGCTGCCACGACCTGTCCAACGCATGGAACACATTCGGACCAGGAGCCAAAAAAATTTCACCGGATTAGGATGTGGGGTACAACGAGCCGCACAGCGGGAGGGCCCAGAACGCGCGGCCAACTTTTCGATACGTCTTCACATCGATTCGTCAGGCCACCCCCGGCCCCTTTCCCCGCGCGCTCGCGGGGAAAGGGGCCGGAAAGGAAGGGGGCTGATGCCAACCACTGGGCAACGTCGGCGTTATAATGCCGGGCGGTGGGGATCGAGGGTTTGGCTACCCGCACGAGGGGTTGTCGCTTTGGGGCGGCTTACGGCCTCAGTCCCGCGTCACGGAGCATCATTTGCAGGTCATCCCAGGCTGCTTTCTTGGCTGCTGGGTTGCGCAGCAAATAGGCGGGGTGATAGGTGACGACCACTTTCGAATCAAAATAGGCGTGAAACTTTCCACGCAGCCGACCCACGGAGAGTTTCGAATCGAGCAGTGCCTGGCTGCTGACCGCGCCCAGGCAGACGATGTACTCGGGGCGAATGATCTCGAATTGTTTTTCAAAATATGCTCGACAGTTCGCCAATTCGGTTGGCTCCGGGTTACGGTTTCCCGGGGGACGGCATTTGACCGTATTGAGGATGTAGACCTCTTCGCGGCGGAAGGTGCAGGCTTCGATCATTTTCGTCAGCAACTGGCCTGCCTTGCCGACGAACGGACGCCCGCTGCGGTCCTCGTCCGCTCCGGGGCCTTCTCCAAAAAAGGCGACCCGTGCCGCTGGGTCGCCTTCGCCGAACACCGTGCGGTTTCGGCAGCGGACCAGTTCGGGACACTGCATGCAGGCGGCAACGTCGGCGGCCAAGGCTTGCAAAGAACTCACGCGATCGGCGATCGGAAGCGGATCGCCTGCATAGGGTTTGGATGCAGGGGCGAGCTGCGATGGGGCCGATTGGGACGGCTTTCTCGGCGGCGGTGTCGTCACATTTTTCGTTGACGGTGCGGATGCCGCGGGCGGCTCTTTCGGTTGCGCGACCTGAGGCTTGGCCACTTCGAAACGCGAAACGAGCTCCGCGACCGCTTGCTCATTCGGCTTGGGCACAAACACCACGCCGGATCGCTGCAGGTGATCGGCGACTGCGGCCGCTTGCAAGAGGATCGCATCGCGGTCAAGCGGTTCGGGATCGGGCGACGCTGTTTCAGCAGTCATGATGGATTCGCATTCCGTCCAGAATCGAGGGGGTCGATCAGCAACATGCGCCTTGGTTTTATCAAAACGACGTGGCGACGTCTTCCGGGTCAAATCGGCTTTAGGGCTATTTGTTTTTCGCTGGGCGGAATAGGATTTTCTTTTCTGAAATCCCTCAAAACCCTCAAAGTTCGTTGAAATGCCCGTCCCTCGAGTCGCAATAGTCGGTCGCCCTAACGTAGGCAAAAGCAGCCTGTTCAACTGGATCGCGCGTCGGCGTTTGGCCATTGTCGATGATTTCGAAGGGGTCACCCGAGACCGAATGACGACATTGATCGAAGCGAACGACCGGTTTTTTGAACTGATCGACACGGGGGGAATGGGGGTCGAGGACGCAGACAATTTGACCGCCGATGTGCGGCATCAAATTGAAATGGCGCTCAGTGTCGCCGATGTGATCATTTTGGTGGTCGACGCCCAGCAGGGGGTGATGCCGCTCGATGAAGAGGTTTCGGAGAGGCTGCGATCGATTCAGCGACCCGTGATTTTGGTCGCCAACAAGGCGGACCAATCTCACCAGGATGTGTTGGCCGAAGACTTCCAGCGACTCGGCCGTGGCCGATTGGTATGTGTCAGCACGACACAGAACCGGAATCGCGATGAGTTGCTGGAATTGATCGTTGACCGCTTACCGGAACAAACCGACGACGAAGAAACCGGCGATCCCCAGATGAAAATCGCCATTGTTGGACGGCGAAATGTGGGGAAAAGCACCTTCGTCAACACGCTTGCCGAAGATGACCGAATGATTGTCAGCGAGGTCCCCGGGACGACTCGCGACAGCGTGGATGTGATGTTCCAAGTGGACGATCAGACGTTCATGGCGATCGACACGCCAGGGCTCCGCAAACGCAAGAGCCAACGGACCGACCTCGAGTATTATGGGATGCATCGCGCCCAACGGTCGGTTCGCCGAGCCGATGTGGTGTTGATGTTTTTCGACGCCTCCGAAACGGTCAGCAAGGTCGACAAGCAATTGATGGGTTATGTGATGGAAAACCACAAGCCGGTCATCTTCGTGATCAATAAATGGGACCAATATCACGGAAAAGTCCCCACCGACCGCTGGGTTCACTACATTCGGGCCCAATTTCCGACGCTGGCCTACGCGCCGATCGCGTTTATCACGGGGCAAACGGGCAAGAACGTCAAGACACTGCTGAACCATGCCACCATGCTGTTCAAGCAAGCTCGCGAGCGGGTTTCCACCGGAGTACTGAACCGTGTGATCCGCGCTGCCATCGACGCTCATCCTCCCGCGATGAACCAGAACCGCCGACCGAAAATCTATTACGCGACCCAAGTTTCGACCGAGCCGCCGACCGTGGTCTTGATGTGTAGCGAACCGAAAGCGTTCACGAATGATTACAAGCGCTACTTGATCAACGTGCTAAGAGACCATTTACCTTACGGCGAGGTGCCGATCAAAATGTACCTGCATCGCCGGCATCGCAGTGGCGATGATGACGTCCATTCAAGCGGTCAAGCCGACTCGAAATGAGTTCGTCCGCGAAAAACGCTTTCCTAAGCTTCCAAATGTCGGCTCGAAACTGCATCTGGAAAAGAATTTTGCGGAATTCGTCAAAAGGCTATTGCCAACCACGGCGATGCCCTCTATCTTTCCGCCTCGCTCGATGAGTGACACGCGTTCGACGCGAGTCGCGAAGTCCGCAATCCTAAGATTGTGGACTGAACAAACGGCGAACCGCGAATTAAGTTTTCAATAACTTTTTTTGCAAGCGGGGTTGACTGAACACCGCGAGGCTTTAGGATTACAAGCCTCAAACGAAAGCGACGCACTTCGGTGATTGTTCGCTTTCTCTCAGTGTTTTGTTTCAAGCAAAACAAAACTGCCCCTGGCGGAATGAGCACACTGGTGCTAGTTTTCTGGGAGCATTGTCTGCAAGTCAGACGCATAGATCTTTGACAATTTGGTGATGAATCTTCTGTTGAGTTCAGCAGTGCGAGGTTGCTATTTGGTTGTAATGTTTTGAAGCTTTCGGGCTTCAGCATGCAGCACAAAACTAAATGGCGAATCGCTGGGGTCTTTTTACCGAGGACCCCCGCTAGTATCAACTTTCGGTTTAACTTTGCTTTCTCCCGGTCAGCTTGCTGGCTGGTGAATCAATACAAAATTGAAGGGTTTGATCCTGGCTCAGAATGAACGTTGGCGGCGTGGATTAGGCATGCAAGTCGTGCGAGAACCTCAATTAGCTTGCTATGAGAGGGGACAGCGGCGAAAGGGAGAGTAACGCGTGGTTACGTGCCCAGAAGTTCGGGATAGTAGCGGGAAACTGCTAGTAATACCGAATAATATCTTTGGATCAAAGGTGTGATTCCGCTTCTGGATCGGACCGCGTACTATTAGCTTGTTGGCGGGGTAATGGCCCACCAAGGCATTGATGGTTACCGGGTGTGAGAGCATGGCCCGGCTCACTGGGACTGAGACACTGCCCAGACATCTACGGATGGCTGCAGTCGAGAATCTTCGGCAATGGACGAAAGTCTGACCGAGCGACGCCGCGTGCGGGATGAAGGCCCTCGGGTTGTAAACCGCTGTCAGAGGTTAGGAAGTGCTATGGGGTACTCTCCATGGTTTGACCGATCCTCAGAGGAAGGACGGGCTAAGTTCGTGCCAGCAGCCGCGGTAAGACGAACCGTCCAAACGTTATTCGGTATCACTGGGCTTAAAGCGTTCGTAGGCGGCCTAGAAGGTGAGATGTGAAAGCCCACAGCCCAACTGTGGAACTGCGTTTCAAACCACTAGGCTCGAGGAAGACAGGGGTGATGGGAACTTATGGTGGAGCGGTGAAATGCGTTGATATCATAGGGAACACCGGTGGCGAAGGCGCATCACTGGGTCTTTTCTGACGCTGAGGAACGAAAGCTAGGGTAGCGAACGGGATTAGATACCCCGGTAGTCCTAGCCGTAAACGATGAACACTGGGTTGAGGGAACTTCCACATTCTCTCGGCCGTAGCGAAAGCGTTAAGTGTTCCGCCTGGGGAGTATGGTCGCAAGGCTGAAACTCAAAGGAATTGACGGGGGCTCACACAAGCGGTGGAGGATGTGGCTTAATTCGAGGCTACGCGAAGAACCTTATCCTAGACTTGACATGCTTGAGAATCCCTATGAAAGTAGAGAGTGCCCTTCGGGGAGCTCTTGCACAGGTGCTGCATGGCTGTCGTCAGCTCGTGTCGTGAGATGTCGGGTTAAGTCCCTTAACGAGCGAAACCCTTGTCTCTAGTTGCCAGCGGGTAATGCCGGGGACTCTAGAGAGACTGCCGGTGTCAAACCGGAGGAAGGTGGGGATGACGTCAAGTCCTCATGGCCTTTATGTCTAGGGCTGCACACGTCCTACAATGGTACGGACAAATGGACGCAATACCGCGAGGTGGAGCAAATCCCAAAAACCGTGCCCTAGTTCGGATTGCAGGCTGCAACTCGCCTGCATGAAGCCGGAATCGCTAGTAATCGTAGGTCAGCATACTACGGTGAATGTGTTCCTGAGCCTTGTACACACCGCCCGTCAAGCCACGAAAGTTGGGAGGGCCCGAAGTCACCAAGCTAACCGTTCGCGGAGGCAGGTGCCTAAGGTCAGCTCGACAATTGGGACTAAGTCGTAACAAGGTAGCCGTAGGGGAACCTGCGGCTGGATCACCTCCTTTCTAAGGATTCTTAGAATAGGGTAAGTTTGGTGACAGACTTACCGGATCCGTGGAAGCGACTCTCGCACAGCACTCAACAGATTTTCAGTCTTCGGACTGTTGTTCATCACTAAACATCAACGAAAAGCCCACTTCGGACTGTCGCCAGCCGAAGTGGGTTTTTTCGTGCGCGCTCGGGAACTTGATGGCCAATCTGCTGGGCTATCGCACTTTCGTAAGGAGCATTACCGCGAAGCGGTTAAATTCCGAAGCCCAGGGTCGTGGCGAAGCGGCGCACCCTGGGTTGATGGCCGCGATCCACCACGTTAAAACGCCGAAGGTGTTCGACAAACACGCCCGGCATCCGCGATCGACATGGTGAGGGTTGCCTTCGGGTGCACGAGCGGTTCTTCGTAAAACCCCTTCAGGGTTTGTGATTTGACTCGATGGGTCACCCCAGGGTGCGCTTTGCGGCGTTGCCGCGTCGCGACCCTGGGCTGTGGGGTACAACGCCGTTGGCGTAGGGAAGGCTTGTCGGCGCGTGGAGGCTAATCAGCGATTGTTACCGCGAAGCGGTTAAATTCCGAAGCCCAGGGTCGTCGCGAAGCGGCGCACCCTGGGTTGATGGCCGCGATCCACCACGTTAAAACGCCGAAGGTGTTCGACAAACACGCCCGGCATCCGCGATCGACATGGTGAGGGTTGCCTTCGGGTGCACGAGCGGTTCTTCGTAAAACCCCTAACCCTGAAAGGGTCTCACTTGCGATTGAAATCCCAAGAGAGCGGTTCACCCGCACGAATGGTGTCGGTGATCGAATCGGCCAAGGCCTTTTGCTCATCACTGGCCAAGTAGGCCGATTTTTGGCCGTAAAAGATTGCCTCGTTGGGTGCGTCCGAGACGCTTAAGGCCAACGCCATCATCAAGTGACCATACCACGGCGATTCGCTGCTCAAACCGTTGGCAAGTTTTGCGTGTTGTTTGGCCTTGAAGGCGTACGCGGGCGCCCGATCGGCTCCGAGTGCGTAGATCACCGACAACATCCTGCGGGAATCGAGTTCCAAGTCGGGGAATCGGAGCAGCGCGTTCAGTTCCGTTTCGGCCAATCGCCATTCTGCTGCCAGTGTGTGATACCTCGCTCGCAAGAAGCGAATGTAGGGGTTCTCGCTGTCGGCATTGTAGGCCGCCAAAATATCCTTGCGTGCCTTGGTGGGCTCGTCGCTCGACGCGTAAATGATGCCGCGAGTTGCCAAGGCAACGAAGTGCAAGGGCGTCTGGTTGTCGAGCACCTTGCTGATCGATTTCAGTGCCGCATCGGTATACCCCAATCGTTCTTCGAGCAAAGCCCTCGCAATGACGGCCGGATAATCATCCGGTTCGGTTTCGGTTGGAAAGGTCGACAACATTGCTTCGCACTCGGCTTGTGTCCAGATCCGATTTGGATCGGTAAACCGCCAATAACGAACAAAAAACATCGGGCGTTCGTCTAACCAAACAAGGGAATTGCGTTGCCAAGCGGCAGCATCTTGGAACGCCTGCGTACGACGGCGCACGATCAATTGCGACGCTACGCTAAGGTGTGAGAGTTCGAGATCCGTTGCGATCACACTGTTCTGGTCCAAGGTGATGTCAAATGCTCGTGTTTGTCGGTCAAGCAGCGATCTCGATGCCGCGCCACGTAATGGGTCAAAATATCCCATTGGTCTATTCGCTCTTAATTGATCGATTTCACGTTCCAAAGTCGACCAATTCATGGACAGCCTTTGCTGGAAGAACGCCATGCTAATTTGCTTCCGAAGCGATTCCTTCCGAACCGATTCCATGTCACGGTCGGTTTCGACAAAGTTGGATCGAATGCGTTCAAATTCTCTTTGTAGCAGTTGCTTCCGCTGGCTATGCTCGGCAAGCTCGCGGTGAATCGATTCAATTGCGCTAACGGTTTCACGTTTGACCTCGACTTCGTCCGTTGGTCGGTCGGTCGCTCCGTTCACTCTAGGAGTGTCGTTCGGAATCTTTGTGGTGACTTCATCCACGACCGGCGTCTGACCTTCCAAGATGGGGTCGTCCGAAAAGCCGATTGACGTGCAGTAGCACAGGCAGAACGTGAGGATAAAACAGAGACATCCCACGAGGGGGTACTTAGAAAACCGTTTGAATTCACAACCGCATAGCCATACAATTGACGACTGGAATCTCAACATCGAAGGTTCCTAGCTCAAGGCGATCAACGGTCTTCCGAAAGGCACCGCACAATGTTCACGTTAGCAACTCGTTGGGCGAGCGTCAATCAAGTCAGCTTTGGAGTTGGGGCAGCAGTCTTTTTCGCCCCCCTCTTGTCCCAGGCCTGGTCGGCCGAATCCACCTCGATCGATGACCCGGTAAGGGCCGCACTGGAAGCCGAGGCGGAAGGCCGATTGATCGACCGGACCCTGCTGGCATCGGAAATTGGCACCGTTCAGGATCCTGAATCCGCTCGCTGGCACGCGGGCCAGGTCTGCGTCGATGGCGTTTGGCTCAAGATCGACCAATTGAGCGAAGCTCGGATCACGCCAGTGTTGGAGCGTTATCGCCAGCAGCGAGGTGAGGAGGTCCTGGATGCCGATGGACATCGTCGTGTTGCCGCCTGGGCCGACTTGAACGGACTGAAGACGCATGCCGATGCGCACTGGCAAGGCGCATTGGCCGAAAATCCGAATGATCGAATCGTTCGGTCGCGTTTGGGGTACGAGCGAGTCGGTGACGAGTGGTTGACCAAGCAGGAGATCCGCCAAGCCGAAGTACTTCGAAAAGATCGCGCCAGGCAAACGAGGGCTTGGATCCCGAAGATGAAAGCTTGGGCGAATTCCCTTTTGGGCACCGATGCAAAACGCAAAATCAAGACGATCGAAGCGATTGGCAGCGTCGACGATCCGTCAGCAATCGATGCCTTGCAATTGACGGCACTACAACTTCCCGGCGAGGTGGCGTCACCGTTTGTTGACGCGATTCGAGGCATCCGCTGCAACCAGTCGTGCAATGCTTTGGCTGAGATCGCCATTGCTGATCCGGGATCGAAACGTGGGCGGGCAGCAATAGAAGGACTGAAGGACTATCGAATGGAGTTTTACGTTCCGAAACTGATTCGCTCGTTGTCGAGCGACATTCGACTTCGGTACCAAGTGTTTTCACGCCCGAATGGCGATGAGATTTTGCGTCTGGTCAAATCGCGGGATCTTCAAAATGTCAATCAGATCGAGGTGATTGATCGAGTGGTTCAGGCAAAGCGTGTGCCGCTGGTGCGGTTCAGCGAACATACTGGGCAAGCACAAGGTCCAGGTCGCCGGCGGGTCATCTTCCAAGCCAGCTTTGGCAACCCTGTAGCTGGCGACATTGCTAGGCAGGATGCGATGCAGGAGCTTGAGCGGGCCAGACTGTGGAACGAGAGCAACAACTTGATGAAACCTACCGCGGAGACGCGAACCCTTGACGTGTTGCAAGCAGTTGTTTCGGAGGAGGTTGGTGAAACGGCAGCGGATTGGTGGGGCTGGTGGGATCGCTACAATGAACGCGTTCGGAGTGGCGATAAACCATACGAGGTTCGCTATGACGAGGATCGACAGAATACCGTCTACACGCAGCCATTTATCGCACGCGTATGGAGGTCGCATTCGTGCTTGACCGCGGGAACGAGGGTTCAAACCGAATTTGGCGCCAAGCCGATCGAGACGATCCAGGCGGGTGATCTGGTTTTGTCGCAAGACGTTCGAACGGGGGAATTGGCCCTGAAACCGGTGCTCGCAACGACGCATCGCCCAACGGCAAAGACGCTACGATTCGTCACCGCGGGAGGACCAATCGAAACAACCCTCGGGCACTACTGGTGGGTCGCCGGCAAAGGATGGTTGCGTTCGAAAGAGCTGACGGACGGTATGGTGCTTCATCATGCAACCGGAACGACCCAGATCGAAGCGATCGAAGCATCGAAGCCGGCCGAGAGCTACAACTTGGTTGTCGCCGACTTCCACACCTACTTCGTCGGCCCCGAGCGGATTCTCAGTTACGATGTAACCGATCTAAGTCCGACCCTGCAAGTCGTGCCCGGTTTGCCAGTGGATTTGGCGGCGAATTGACCCTGTTTGAACCTAGACATCACTCAACTCTTTTCTAATGAACGAACCGTCTTCGAGGAGGCAATTTGCCATGTTTAACTTCGCCATGGGCTCCGCACGTATCGATCAAGTCGTCTTAGGATGCAGGGTGGCGTTGATCGTTGCGCTGGCGACGATTCCGGCCTTGGCGGTCGAGTTGAAATCGGTCGATGACCCTCTGCGAAACACGCTGAACGCGGAAGCCGACGGCAAGTTGATCGATCGGACTGCGTCGGAATCGGATCTCGACCAAGCCAAGGATCCGGTCGCAGCCCGCTGGCATGCCGGTCAAGTCTACGTTGACGGGACGTGGGTCAACATGTGCGAGCTGAGCCAGCAGCGATTGACTCGCGCGTCCGCGAAGTATGCTGAGCAGCGTGGTGATGGAGAGCTTGATGCCGATGGACATCGCCGCTTGGCGATGTGGGCTGAAACGCATGGTTTGGAATCACAGGCCCATGCACATTGGCAGAATGTCTTGGCCGCGGTTCCCAATGATCGCATCGCGCGATCACGACTCGGTTACCAACGGGTCAACGGCGAGTGGTTGACCAAACAGGAAATCCGCCAAGCCGAACAGCTTTTTCTCGAACGACAAAGGCAGACGCGAGTATGGCTGCCGAGAATGAAGACTTGGGCGAATTCACTTTTGGGTACCAACGCGAAACGCAAAATGGAAGCGATCGAATCGATCCAGGCCATCGACGATCCATCCGCTATCGATGCAATTAAACTGGCGGCACTGCAATTACCAAGCGATGCCGCACTGCCCTTTGTTGATTCCATCAAGAGCCTACGTAGTCGCCAAGCATGCGATGCGCTGGCACAGATCGCCATTGCCGACCCGGGATCGAAACGAGGGCAAGCAGCGATTGACGGTTTGAAGCAGTATCGAATGGAGTTTTACGTTCCACCGATGATTCAATCGTTATCAACCAACATCCAACTGCAGCATCAAGTCTTCACTCGTCCCACTGGTGAACAGGTCCTGCGGACGGTGAAATCGCGAGAGCTGCAAGATTTGCAGCAGGTCGAGGTGGTCGATAAGGTAATGCTTGGAACGAATGTGACCGTGTTTCAAACGACCACAAGAAGATCCGGCTTGGCAGCGAGCGTCTACCGGCCGAACGCAATGGGGCCGATCGCTCGCGAGGTGGTTCAGCGAGATAGCCAACGAGAAATTCAACGGATCAAAGGCGAAACCGAACAATTGAATTCAACTCGATCGATTGAGGATGGACGGATTCTCAACGTGCTGCAGGCGCTCTCTGGAGACGACAACGGCCAATCGCCTCAGGCGTGGTGGAGTTGGTGGGATCGCTACAACGAGCAAATCACTTATGGGGAAAAACCGGTCGCTTACCGATACAAGGAAGACCGCAGCGAGACCCCCTACATCAACGAAACCGTCGTCAATGTGCGCCAATCCTGCGAATGCTTGATTGCGGGGACGAAAGTACAAACGGAGTTTGGGCCCAGGGCCATCGAAACGATTCGCTGTGGGGATTTGGTGCCGTCGCAAGACGTTGAAACCGGTGAATTGACGCTCAAGCCGGTTCTTCGAACGACGATTCGGCCGCCGGCAAAAACGTTGCGGTTTGTGACCAAGGGAGGGTCGATCGAAGCGACACTCGGCCATTACTGGTGGGTTGCCGGTGAAGGTTGGCTGCGTACGAAGGAGCTGCAAGTTGGGATGATGTTGCATCATGCGACTGGGACGACACGGATCAAGGCGATCGAAGACGTCGCCGAACCGGCCGAGACATACAACTTGGTCGTCGCCGACTTCCACACCTACTTTGTCGGCGCCGAGCGGATTCTCAGTAACGACGCTACCGAGTTGAGCCCGACCTTGCAGGTGGTTCCCGGCTTGCCCGCGATGTTGGCGTCCACCGACGCTGGTCGATGATCAGGGTGATTCCTTCGCCATTTGGTGTTTCAATGTTTTCGAAAACATCGAGACAACGGTGGTGTTGGAACAATGCCGGCTGCAAAAAAAAAGCTTGGGCTATCGCACCCTATGATTCGAGGCCGACCTTTCCCAAAGGTATGGGTACCTCCACCTCTCCTCTCTGGCTCCCTTCTCCCCTGACTTTCGAGGTTGTGCAGTTTTTAAGTTGTTGTTTATCGGGGAGTAACGGTACCGTTACCTCTCCTTTGGGAGAGGTCGGCGTCTAAACGCCGGGAGAGGGTTTTCGGTTGCTGCACCCTCGCGAGGCTAAGCGAGGGAGAGGGAAAACCGGCTGCGAATACAGCGTGAAATTCCAACACCGTTTCTATACCGGCCCTCCCCCTCGCTGCGCTCGACCCCTCCCGCTGCGCGGGCAGGGGTGGTTGGATACCTAAACACTGCAGTATTTACAACTTGAAAACTGCACGACGTCGAAAAACCGGGGGAGAAGGGAGCCAGAATCTCGGGTGAAACGGAGTTTGCAAAGTCACCCCCAACTTGCCACGCAGGCAGGATTCGCATGAGGCCGCGCCACAGGCAGGGTGGAGTTCGCAAACGCATGTTTTTCACAATTTAAACCTGCACGGCCGCTGGGCGGGGGCGAAGGCGGTAGGGTGACTCGGTTTCCATGGGTGGCGCTGCGTTTACCGGTGCCTACTCTCTTCGATCCTTTCAAGGTCATACCTGGGTGAATGCGTCCCCGCGAATCGTTCGGGTGAGATGTTGCGTCTGCAACGCCGCGATCTGCTCCGTTGGGTCGGAAAACGTCGATTTTCTCGGTTTCGCCCGGTGACAGCTTGCCGGTTCTCCCCTTACCATTTGCTCTCCTGCGAATGGCGTCGCCGGACCACGGCCTGTTCCGCTATCCCCTTCGATCAGAACCTTACAGACATGAGCATTGTTGAGCCCCATTCGACTTCCCCCGCGAATCATCTCGGGGATGCGGATCCTCAAAGCCGCTTGGATTTTGTCGACGGGTTCATCCGCCGGCATATCGGCCCCTCGGAATCCGAGATCACCGAGATGTTGAGCTTGCTCGGTTTCGGCTCACTCGATGAGCTCAGCGACGCGACCGTTCCCAAGGAAATTCGACTCGATCACGAGCTTGACATTCCGACGCCACGCGGCGAACACGAGTTTCTGTCGTCGTTGAAGCTGATCGCAGAAAAGAACAAGGTCTACCGCTCGTGCATTGGGATGGGCTACACGGGAACCATCACGCCGCCGGTGATCTTGCGCAACGTGTTGGAAAACCCGGGTTGGTACACCCAGTACACGCCCTACCAAGCGGAAATCGCTCAGGGCCGACTCGAAGCACTGTTGAACTTCCAAACCATGATCGCGGAACTGACAAGCTTGCCGCTTGCCGGCGCCAGTTTGTTGGATGAGGCCACCGCGGCTGCGGAAGCGATGGGGATGTGTTTTTCCATCGCTTCGAACAAAAAGAACGGATTTTGGGCGAGTGACGATTGCCACCCGCAAACCTTGGCGCTGCTGCAAACCCGCGCGACTTGTCTCGGCATCGATCTGAAAGTCGGCCCCACGCGCGACATCGATTTTTCCTATGGCGACGGTGGCCTTTGTGGTGTGCTGGTGCAATACCCGACCACCGACGGACGCATTGAAGACCATCGTGAATTGGCCGCTCAAGCGAAGCAGCACGGGGCGTTGGTCGTCGCGTCGGCGGACATCTTGGCGCTGACGATCTTGACGCCTCCGGGCGAGTGGGGAGCGGATATCTGCGTCGGGTCGGCCCAACGTTTTGGCGTTTCGATGGGGCTCGGTGGACCCCATGCGGCCTTCATCTCGACCCATGAAAAATTCGCGCGGAAACTTCCCGGCCGAATCATCGGTGTTTCCAAAGATGCGAAAGGCAACCGAGCACTCCGGATGGCGATCCAAACTCGCGAACAACACATTCGCCGAGATAAGGCAACTAGTAACATCTGCACCGCGCAAGCGTTGTTGGCGATCATCAATTCGTTCTATGGTGTGTACCATGGACCCGAGGGGCTTCGGCAAATCGCCCGACGAACTCAAGGCTATGCGTCGGCGCTTGTGAAGGGACTCGAACGACTTGGCCACGGAACCCTCGACGCCGGCCCCGTGTTCGACACCATTCGCATTCGCTTGGGAAAAGGTCGCGTCCACGCCGCCCGCCAAGTCGCCGATGCGGCTCGAGAGCGAAACATCAATCTGCGAGAGTATGCCGACGGGACACTCGGCGTCACACTGGACGAAGCGACCGACCGAGCCTTGGTTGCGGACTTGTTGGCGGCATTCAACTTCGGTCACTACACCGGATTCGATATCGATGAATTGATGGCCGAAGCGGAAGCCGAGGGCATGCTTGACTTTGGTTCGCTGACGCGCAGCAGCGAGTTTATGAAGCAAGAGGTTTTCAACGTCTATCACAGCGAAACCAAACTGCTGCGTTATCTATTCAAGCTGATGAGCCGCGACTTGTCGCTGGCACATTCGATGATCCCGCTCGGTTCGTGCACCATGAAGTTGAATGCGACCAGCGAGATGATTCCGGTGACGTGGCCCGAGTTTTCTGAATTGCATCCGTTTGCACCGGATACGCAGTGGCGAGGTTACACGCAAATGTTCCGCGAATTGGAACGATGGCTTTGCGAAGTGACCGGGTTTGCCGCTGTCAGCCTGCAACCGAACGCGGGTGCCCAGGGTGAGTTTGCCGGTTTGTTGGTGATCCGAGCCTACCATGAGCACATGGCCAAGAAGGAAGGTCGCGAAAATATCCGCAACGTCTGTCTGATTCCTACCTCGGCGCATGGAACCAATCCGGCATCGGCCGTGATGGCGGGTATGAAGGTCGTTGCGATCCAGTGCAACGAGCGAGGCGATATTGATGTCGACGACTTGAAAGCCAAGGCGGTTCAGTACGGTGATCGATTATCCGCGTTGATGATCACTTACCCCTCGACTCACGGTGTGTTCGAGTCGACGATCCGCGAGGTGTGCCAGTGTGTTCACGACGCGGGGGGCCAGGTCTACATGGATGGTGCGAACATGAACGCTCAAGTTGGTTTGACCAGTCCTGGCAAATGTGGGGCGGACGTTTGCCATTTGAATCTCCATAAAACCTTCTGCATTCCTCACGGTGGTGGCGGACCGGGGATGGGGCCGATCGGCGTTGCGGATCAGCTTGTCCCCTTCCTTCCCGGCCACCCTGTGGAACGTCCCGATACTGCCGGTGAGTTTGCGATTGGCCCCGTGTCCGCTGCCCCCTATGGCAGTCCCAGCATCTTGACCATCAGCTACGTCTACATCGCGATGATGGGATCGGCGGGATTGAAGAAGGCAACGCAAGTGGCGATTTTGAATGCAAACTACATGGCAAAACGATTGAGTGGCGACTTTGACATCTTGTACACCGACAAAAACGGACGAGTTGCGCATGAGTTCATCGTCGATTGTCGGGCGTTTGAAAAGTCGGCGGGCGTCAAGATCGAAGACATCGCGAAGCGGTTGATGGATTACGGATTTCACGGTCCGACGATGTCGTGGCCGGTGCCCGGCACGCTGATGATCGAACCGACCGAAAGCGAATCAAAAGACGAACTCGATCGTTTCTGTGACGCCATGTTATCGATTCGCGAGGAGGTTCGTGCGATTGAGCGTGGCGAGATGGATCGTGAAGACAATGCCTTGAAGCATTCCCCCCACACGGTTCACGAAATCGGCAGTGATCAATGGACGCATCCCTATTCGCGAGAGCAAGCGGCATGGCCCAAGGCGTGGCTGCGAGACGCGAAGTTCTGGCCCACGGTTGGGCGCATCGATAACACCTACGGGGATCGGAATCTGATCTGCACCTGTCCGTCCGTAGACGAGGTCGCCGAGGGCTAGCCCGGATGATTCGTTGGAGTGGTAGGCTTTAGCCGATTGCGTGCTGGATCCTTGCTGAATCGGCTAAAGCCTACCACTCCAACGTGCGCAGTCTGTTTTTTCTCAATCGATGTAAGCTGATTGCATACAAAGGGTTACGGGGAATAGGTTTGGACGGATGAATAATCCGGGCTAGAGCATGGTGTCGTTCTGTTCAACTGGAAGCACGGGGTGCCTCACTCGCTTGGCCACGAGAGACGTTCCACTCCATGGGTTGTATCACGTTGAGTGAGACTACGGGTTGCGCGCCTTCCATGAAGGCGGCACGTCCTCAGCGTCGCGTCCCCAAATCTCGATGTCGTTGAAACCGGGCCAGCCCGGCAGTGGGGCTGGAGACAAAGTCGTGATTTGCAGCGATGTCATCGTGCGTGGAGCAAACGTAAAGTCCTGGCGTTCGGCGGTCTTGGCAATCCGGATCCGCTCACGACTGCCATCGGAGAACTCAAGCGTAGCGGTGTACCCCTGCGTCTCGCGCGCAGCATCCGTGGGGAGGAATAACGAAATTCGATCTGTCGTGACCTGCTTGCCGAAGTGCATTTGCCACCACACGTTCTGTTGCTTGTCTGGGTCCTGGGAAGCAGATTGCTTAGGATGATCGGAAGCTCGCGAGTGGATCGCAAGGTTTCGATAGGTGTTGTTTGGCTTGGCAACGACTGTCGGCTCATTGCCAAGTAATGCGGCTACATTGCGATCGACTTGGTCAGCCATCCATTGACGCTTCGATGCGAAATGCGAATACTTCTGTTGCTCCGCATCGCTCCATGCGTTCGCTTCGGTGTAGTCGCCGCAGTAGGGAACAAGCAAATCAATCCAGCATGCCATTTTCTCAAGTTCCTCACGGGTTAGTTCGACTTCGTAATGCCCTTGCTCGAGCAAATCGAACAGTCGGCTGTTGGCCGCTCCCGCATGATACGGTGGCAACATGACAGGCGAAGATTGAATGTCAATCCAATTGACCCATGCATTGGGCGTTCCAGCCAAGCCGCCGCGACGGGTCCCCATTACTGCGTGGGTCAACGCCAAATACCCATCGCTGAAGTATCGTTTCGCTTGAGCATCAATCGTCGAATCACTCAACAGACTGAATGCGAGAATGGATGTTTCGGTATTCCCCTCACTCGGAAAACTTGTTCCATTCAACGTCAACGGGTCAGCATTGGCAATTTCTCGTGTTGGATCAATGGAGGACCAAAGCGTCTGACGATCGTTGTGACAGCGAACACAATGGCGATCCAAAATGGGCTGGATTTCATGATTGAAACTAAACCCACGTGCGGGTCCGTAAAACGGATCGAGGTCCTGCGGCCCAGCCAATTGTGCACTCGAGCTGCCACCTGTACTACTCGCAGCCTCGCTTTTCGATTCATGGCACCCGACGCACGACAAGACCTCGCCCGGTTGCAGCGTTGACCATGTTCGCATCGTTTGAACCACGTGCCCTTTTTCGTTCAAAGCCTGAAAGTAAACGGGCGTTCGCGCAGGCACTCGGTAACACGCCGATCCGTCCTCATAGACATTCGCCTCCCCCAAGACTCGCTTGACGTCCCAGCTACCGTTGCTGATGGCGACGGGCGTGCTGACCAACGCACCACCGGCTGGTCCCTGGTTGCCGTTGGCACCAATGCCGGCCGCACGAAATTCCAACGCCACGACTCGCAAACGCTTCACCGTGCCTCGTGGAATTCCCTTCAACCCTGGCCCCGCATAAATGTCTTTCAAGTAGTAGACGCCTTCGTCTTTTCGATAGTCCACTTCGTTTGGTCGAATGCGCTGCGGTGGCCTCGCTTGCAACGGTACCGATTGATTGCTGGAAAGCTCCGAATTCCACGCCAGCAGTTCGCGGCGACCATCGGCTGACATCCAATACACGCCATAGGGTCGGTTGTAGCGATGATTGCCGCTTCCAATCGGATCGTAGGTGACTAAGAAATCGGTTTCGCTTAGTGCAAACGGATATTGAAATTGATCGCCTTCTTGACCATACGAATCAATACGGACGGCCTTCGTTTCTCTCACCGGTGCAATCAACTGAACACCCTCGGCCTCTTGCGTCCCTTTGCTCGGATCGATGATCGCCAGTTTGCCTCGCTGATCCGAGTGATGCCCCGACAAGACCGCAACCAATTTCTGTGTGCCGGGAATGCCACGAGCATGCAAGACCGTCGTCGGAAACCACGAGTTATTTCCATAAAACTCAGTTTGATTCGTGCCGTCCGCATTCATTTGAAATAGCGGTTGGGGAAAGACTTGTCCGCGGTCGTTGTAGTCCCAGCGAGTGTAAATGACTCGGCCATCTTCAAGCAGTTGCGGATAGTTCGTATGCACCTGGTCAAAGCTGATGCGGCGCAGATTGTGGCCGCTGAGATCGCAGGTGTAAAGATTTGACACTTCGGTCCACCAGCAGTCGACCGTCTGCACGCAGCGAGTGGAATTGAGCAAGACATTCCCATCAGGAAGGTAGATGCCTTCGTAGTCGGCAAACCCCAAGCCAAAGGTCAGTTGTCGCACGTGTTCGGTTTCGAGGTCGAACTCATAGAGATGATAATCATCCAAGCGATCCGATTTTTTCCAGGCGAACAGGACTCGCTGACCATCGTGAGATACATCAGGATCGCGAATCACTCCCTGTGGGTCCTCAAGGAGCGTACGAACCCTTCCAAGGCCGGCGTCGACATCGACGATGCACAAGGCGGCGCCGGGCCGAAAGTTGCGTTCGGCTTGCCCGTCCGATTGAGCCTCGGTGTACGCATAGTGTGACCCACCGAGGTTGTGATGGCGAGTGTAGACGATTCTCGGTGCCTTTGCGATCACAATCTGCAATCGTTGTTCACGTCGTTTGCTACAGGCATCGACGTACAGCGATTTCCATCGCGGGTCGGAGGCGGAGACACCTTGTTGTTGATACTCCCGCAACCGCCGTCGCAACGGATCGACCGACCCTTGTAGCTCGTCAAGAACACGTCGAACCATTGCCGCCTCGATCGTGCCATCGCTGTCGCTACAAAAGCACTTGTCGTCTTGCAGGCCGAAATCCTGCATCACCCAGTCACGAACAAGTTCGTCCAACGGAACGGCCGGCATGCTTGTCTGCTCCGCACCAAGGGGGATCGGAAAACACAGCACGGCGAGCGTGAGGGATCGAAGGACCGTTGGCAGCTTCACGGCGGAAAGCTCGTTTGTTGTCTTGGCGGGATGATTGCGTCGGTGGGATGATTGACCTCTATTATTCACCAATAACGCAATCGGGTCAGCGACTGAGACAATCAGCCGCACCCCTTTCCCGCCTCCATCTCCCACCGAAACAAATGACTCAGCCCAAAACGACGGTCACGAGCCTGTTTCTTTCGCTCATGATCGTCGGCGTCGCGATCGCCAAGGACCGCAGCCCCCAAAGCGTCCATCTTTTTGATGCGAAATCGTTGCGCGGGTTGGATTTGTCACAGACCGAGAACGCGAATCGAGTGTGGGACACGCTTCACGCCTTCGCTGCGTTGCAAGGCATCGTCAATCGCGACGAGCCCCGGTTGTATCTCAGCTACTGCCGCGAGTTCGGCGTCGACACCGACCGGTTCTGGTTGAATTGGTTGCGACACGACGATGGTTGGTTAGGCAACCGTTCTGTTGTCGCAATCGACTCGCTTGCCAAGGCCGTGGAGACATTTCGCAGCCAGATCGACGGGGTTGTCGTTTACGACCCTGCGGTTCCAGCAACTTCCAACGTTGCGTCCACGGCTGCGGGGTGCGAGAAGCTGATCCCGGTCCGATTTAGCCGCGACCCCGATTCGCTGTATGTGCAATTGACGACAACACTCGGTCTGCCGGTGAAGTTGTGGCTGATCCATCCGGATGGCTCGTCGATGTTTGCCAGCAAGGCCGAAGCGTATCGATGGGCGATTCGCGAGTTCATCGAGTCGGGGAAATGCGATCCCCTCTTCAGTGCTTACTACGTCGATGCCTTCTGGTTAACACGCCCGAGCCAAGCGACTCGCGACATGCACACGTTGACCAACCACGATTATTTTGTTTCGCATCGTGCGTTCTTTTTCGACTTGTCCCCCTGGGGCGATGAAGCCCCGGTCGATGAGCCATCGCAACCGATGGGGCTCGATAAACAGGTCTTAATCGAAGTGCTTTCTGCGCTACAGTTGGCCGCTCCAAAAAGCATCCTCAAGATAGGAGGATTTCCTCCTTGGCCGTTTAAGTACACGACACACGGCGGTGCAGGAAAGCACGGCGGTGTGCCTACGGAATGGGAATTCACACGATTGATTTCTCAGTACAACGCTTACCACGAAGCCGACGCCGCCGCTCCGGGCGCGATGGCGAATGCGTCGTTCTTTGCTCACTATCCGCTGCGCGAGTCTTACCCTCAGCCGAACGCCCGGCCAACGGCCCGCGACTGGCAACGCGCGGGGTACATCGGCGACGATGGCAAGGTGGCGGCGAAGTTATTCGTCGGGCACTACGTGGGCGACTACGACTCACCAGCATGGTTGTATAAGGCCGTCCCTGCCTTTTTTTCGGACCCACAACGAGGCCAAGTTCCCTTGGCATGGGCCTTCGATCCCAACCTTTCCGATCGCGCGCCACAAGCGATGGTGTATGCGTACCAACATGCAACGCACAACGACTTCTTTGTTGCTGGTGATTCGGGTGCGGGATACCTGAATCCGCGGGCACTCAGCCAACGGCCCGACTCCATGCTGCCGTCGGGTCTAGCATTTTGGCGTGACCACAACCGCACATTCTTTAAACGCTGGGGGATGACGATCACCGGTTTTGTTTTGGATGGGGCCGCAGGCGGTTCGACGGAATTGGAATTCCAAGCCTACCGCGACTTCAGTCCCGATGGGTGTGGGTGTCATCATGGTTGGCCAGCGCCACCGACGATCATCTCGGGTGTCCCCGTTTGTCCGCATCGCGACTTGCCAAGCTCCGCCGCGGATGCAGCCGCCTTGATCGCTGCAGAGGCCAACAAGGTCAACAAGGGACCGCGATTTCTTTGGGGGCGAAGTATTTTGAAGCCGCCCAGCTGGTACGCCGAAGTATCAAAGCGAGTGGAGGATGACTACCCCGAGGCCGATGTGGAAGTTGTCGACCCCTACACCTTCTTTGGACTTGCGAAAAGGGACGCCGAGTCGAGAAGCGCCCCTTGAGGACTAGTTGTTGCTAAATCCCAATGCCAGCACCGCATCACGGCCGAGCGGGTTCTTTAGAAATTGGCGATGGCAATCAGGGCACAGGTCATAGCTGCCACGATGGTTGGCTTCGGAAAGTTGGAAATCAAAGTCATCATCCGCGATGCCTTCGAGAATTTGATGCAGTTCGGTGAGGTGATCGATGTCCTCGTCAAAGTCGCTGCGATTGGAATCTCCATTGGCTTGCACTTCAATCTGAACGGTGTACCGAGTTTCGCAGGATGCGTCGATTTCTCGTTTGCAGCGATCGCAGGTGTAATGGATCATGAATCAAGTGTCCTACCATGGAAAAGGAAGGGATCGCAGGCGTTCGCGGCGACAACGCCATCGAGTGAATAAAAAGCGAATTAGAAAACGTCGTGCAATAACTCTATATTAGTGACGTAGGGGTAGTGGTCGCAAGTCAAATAACACCGACTTTTTTCAACAGGGATTTCTTGTCTTGACAACGGACCTTGCATCGGCTTAGTGACACTTCGACCACCATCAAAACATAAGGGCAGCAATCGCTGCGTCCTTCATTCGGACGATGATTCGATGGTATCCGCGTCGGAAACCTTCGGTGTCGGTAATGCTAAGCGTAATTCGAGCAACATTCCCGGTCGGAATTCTTGATCAAGGGAATCGAGCGTGCGATCGTCGAGTTGCTTGCATGCAAGGTTCCGTTGTTCCGATTCGCCTTGCAGACGCTCAATCGCGGTTTGGTTTCCGTAAACGAAAAGACACTTCCCGCCGGCGCTGAGATGATTGGGGAGTTCATCAAGGATCGCATCTTGAACCGCCTCCGAAGATCGCTTGCCTTCCTCACTCGGGATCCAAGGCAGATTGCAGAGGATCAGGTCAAACTTCTCGCCTGGTTTGATCACCGAGAAGGGGGAGACGGCATCTGCAGGAATCTGTCGGACGTCGAGTTTGTCTTCGCTCGAGAGCGTTGCAGCATTGTATCGCGTGTTCTCGACGGCAGCGGGATTCGCGTCGATCGCAACGACTTGTCCCGCATCGTTTTGCAAGCACAGAACGGCAAGCAACCCTGTCTCGATACCAATCTGCAGCACGTCACGGTTGCTGACGATCGCATCATCGACAATCATCTTGCGCAGTTTTGCCGTATCGTCGGGTTCAAAAGGAACGCCAGCAAATTGCACGATCTCGCCGAAGTGGATGTCTTCGTTCGGCCATGTTTGCACCACCTCGTAGGAGTAGTCGAGATCGTCTCGGTAGTTCGGTGAACATCCGAGTGGGCAGACGAAGACGAAGGCAAGCAGGCGTTGGAATATCCGCATCGATCGCACGTTGGGGGGGGACCGGAGACTACTGCAATGCAATGATTTGGGCGCCCTTTGCGCTCTCATAGATGGCTTCGATCACTTGAACACTTCGTCGACCTTCGTGTCCGTCGATCATCGGGGCACGTTTTTCATTGATCGCGGCGACAAATTCCTCAAACAAAAGCGTGTGACCATGGTGTCCGATTGCCGAGGGGTCCGCTGCGCCACCGCCCGTTTCGGTTTTCCCAATCATGGTGCGACGAATCTCTTCGTCCTTTTCGGTTTCGACTGCAAACTGCCACATCTTGATGTCTTCCTCTTCAATGATCGCTGTCCCCTTGCTACCGCTGATCTCGATTCGTTTGAGTGATCCAGGAAAGGCGGTGGTGGTCGCTTCAATCACGCCGAGAGCCCCGTTCGCGAACCGCAACGTTGCCACGGCAACATCTTCCACTTCGATCCGTTCGTGAGTCGCGGTGGCGGTCATCGCGTTGATTTCCTGGACATCGCCCATCAACCAAACCAACAAATCGACACTGTGGATCGCTTGATTCATCAGCGCTCCGCCACCATCAAGCGCCCACGTCCCGCGCCAAGCGCCGCTATCGTAATACTCTTGGGTACGAAACCATTTGACGTAGGCATCGCCCATCGTGATCGTCCCAAAGCGACCTTCTTCGATCGCTTTTTTGACCAACTGACTTGATTCGTGAAAGCGACTCTGAAACGTCACCGCTAACCGAACATCCGATTTTTCACAGGCAGCGATGATTTTGTCGCAGCGCTCGGTTGTGATCTCGAGCGGTTTTTCTACGAACACGTGCTTCCCGGCCTCGGCTGCCGCAACCGCCGGATCCATATGGACTCCACTTGGCGTGCAGATGGAAACGGCATCGATTTCGGGATCGGCCAACATCGCGTCGAGGGTCTCGTAAGCCTTGATGTTGTTCTTTTCAGCGAACGCAGTCGCCAGGTCCATCCTACGGTCGACGCAGCCGACCAAACGGGCGCCTTCGGCATCCGCGATCGCTTTGGAATGAAAACCGGCGATCATGCCGCAACCAATAATGCCAATTCCAACTGTCATCGCTCAGAGCCCTTTTTGGATATGCTTGAAGTGGTGTTCCCAGACGCGTCTCACCACGATACGTTTTCGGTTTGCCTCTGTGAATCGCCTTCAGACGAGGCAGATCGGACATGATAGCGTTTTTTTGCTCGCCGTGGAATTCAAGGAAGTCGCATCGGCTTCCGCTTTGGTTTCGGTAACCCCTTGGCTCGTGCCACCGTTGGAATCGCGAAAGATCTCATGGATTTGCCTCGGCTGCTCGACGAGGCAATGGGTCTTGCTGCGCAGTTAGACCGTGTGCTGGCGGCCAAGAAACCCGGAAAACGGGGGCGGAAACCGAAACCGTTGGTGTTCAACAATGTTTGGGGATCACTCCGCGGGTTGGTTGCCGCCGTGTTGGCCCGTCACGCGTCGAACCTGCTCGTGCTTTTGCCGCAAGCAGCCGACGCCGATATTGTCGCAGGCGATGCGATTGCCTTTGGGCTTCGAGACAGCGTCTCATTGCCATTGTCATCCGGGGGCCAATCGACCGGCCATCACCACCACCGCGACGCGGAGTTTGCTGACCGGTTGCAGGTGCTGCAGCGCTTGGCCGATCGAAGACAGGCCGGAATCACTGGCGAGGCTAACGAGCCGTTGTTGGTGACCGCGTCGATTGGGGGCGCGATGCAGCGAGTGCCGTCACCGGCGCGTCTCGAGGAGGCAACGCGGACGTTGAAAGTGGGTCAGGCCATTGAACCCGAAACGCTTCGGCGTTGGCTTGCCGAAGCCGGTTTCGCCTCCGCAACGGCGGTTCAGTTCCCCGGAGAATTCGCCTCACGTGGCGGGATCTTGGACGTCTATTCGGCGGACCAGCCCAATCCGCTTCGTCTTGAATGGTTTGGCGATGAAATCGAATCCATCCGACGCTTTGACCTGGCAAGCCAACGCAGCATCGAATCGATCCGCGAAGTGGAAGTAACAGCGATCAGTGGCGAAGACACCGAGGAACAGACCGACGCAAAGCAAAACGCGTTTGGTTTACTCACCGATTATTTGCCGGCCGATACGTTGGTGGTCGTGATCGATCCGCAAGATTGCCAAGCTTCTGCTGCGGCGATCCAACGCCGTAGCGGGGCGGACCCGCGTTTCATGAGCTACGACGATCTGTTGCAGTCTCTTTCGGATCATCCCGTCGTGACCGCAAGTTCTCTGAGTGAATCGACCGACGCCAAAGTCGTCGATCTACAAGCGGTGACGGCGGACAATTTTGCAGTGCAACTTGATGAGACGTGCACGCGAATCGATACGGTTGCCAACAACCATCAGATCATTCTCGTCGGTGACACCGCAGCCGATAGCGAACGATTGTCAGAACTGCTTCGCGATACCGACGCGAACCAACAGGGCCGGTTGCACCTAACGGTCGCCGAGTTGAGTGGTGGTTTCCGTTTGACCGACGCCAAGGTCTTGGTGCTGACCGGCGCCGAATTGTTTCACCGCAGTCCGGTGCGCCGCGGGCGCACCCGGGCCCGCGGCAAACCCATCGACAGCTTGCTGCAACTCGAAGCGGGCGATCTCGTGGTTCATCTGTCGCACGGCATCGGATTGTATCGCGGCCTGCACAACATCGAAAAAAATGGTCAGCATCTTGAGCATTTGACGATCGAGTTCGACGGTGGCACGAAAATCTATGTTCCGGCTTCTCGGATCGGTTTGATCCAACGCTACGTCGGCGGAACCAAAACGCAACCACGCTTAGCGAAAATCGGTGGACAGTCCTGGCAGCGACAACGCAAAGCAGCGGAGTCGGCGGTAACCGATATGGCGAGTGAGTTGTTGGAAATGCAGGCCGAGCGAACCTCGCGACGAGGCATTACGTTTGACCTGGACAATGCATGGCAACGCCAATTCGACGCCAGTTTTCCCTACTTGGAAACGCCCGATCAAGTGACGGCCATTGACGCGACGAAGTTAGACATGGAGTTGCCCAAGCCGATGGATCGGTTGATTTGCGGCGACGTCGGTTTTGGGAAAACCGAGGTGGCGATGCGAGCGGCTTTCAAAGCGGTGACCAGCGGTCATCAAGTCGCGGTGTTGGTCCCCACGACCGTGTTGGCCGAGCAGCACTACCACAATTTCTGTAACCGGATGGCCGAGTTTCCGGTCGAAATCGCTAAGCTGAGCCGGTTCTGCACCGCGGCGCAGCAGCGTGAAACGGTCAAACGCCTTGCACGCGGGCAAGTGGATATCGTGGTGGGCACCCACCGAATCGCCAGCCAAGACGTGCGGTTTTCAAACCTCGGCTTGGTGGTCGTGGACGAAGAACAACGGTTCGGTGTCGCGGTAAAAGAACGGCTCAAAACGTTGCACAGCAACGTCGATGTGATGACGCTCTCGGCGACTCCGATCCCCCGGACGCTGCACATGGCATTGGTCGGAGTTCGTGATATCAGCAATCTGGAAACGCCACCGGCGGAACGCATGGCGGTCGAAACCAACGTCAGTCGTTGGGACGATGCCATGATCCGACGTGCGATCGTTCGTGAATTGAACCGAGGGGGGCAGATCTTCTTTGTCCACAATCGCATCGGTGACATGCACTCGGTCGCCGACAAGATTCGCCGGATTGTCCCCGAAGTCCGGATCGGCATCGGGCACGGACAAATGGGAGAAGGTGATTTGGAACGCGTGATGGTCGATTTCATCGAACACCGGTTCGATCTGCTGTTGGCCACCACGATCATTGAAAGTGGTTTGGATATCCCGAATGCCAATACGATCTTCATTGACGATGCGGATCGCTATGGGCTGAGTGATTTGCACCAATTGCGTGGCCGAGTGGGGCGATACAAACATCAAGCGTACTGCTATTTGATGGTTGCCCAGCACAAACACTTGTCGCCCGAGGCGACGAAGCGATTGCGGGCGATCGAGGAATACAGCCAAATGGGCGCGGGATTCGCGATCTCGATGCGCGATCTTGAAATTCGCGGTGCTGGCAATCTGTTGGGCAGTCAGCAGAGCGGCCATATCGCCGCCATTGGCTATGAGATGTACTGCCAACTACTCGAAGATGCGGTTCGCCAAATTCAAAAACTGCCTCCCAAATTATCGGCGGACGTCGACATCGATTTGCCGGTCGAAGCCTACTTGCCGGACGATTATGTTCCCAACCTGCGACACAAAATCGATTTGTATCGCCGAATTGCCCGAATCAATGAAGCCTCTGAGATCAAAGGTTTGCGGGCAGAACTGCGCGATCGGTTCGGAGCCTTACCCGATCCTGCGAAGCGAATGCTGGAATTGGCGGAGTTACGACTGGATGCAGCGGCGTGGCAAATCGCGACCATTACAAGCGACGCAAGGTTCATCGTGTTGCACTACACCGACCGAGCCCGAATCGAACAATTGAGTCGCCACACCTCGATTCCGATTCGCGTCGTCGATAATCGCCGCGCGTACATCCCGACCAAGGACTACGACATGAACGTCGACGCGGCGGGCACGAGTTGGCTGCAACTCGCGCGCGCCTCGCTGCATTTGGGGTGAAGAGGCGGCTCCTATTTGGAACGCGACTGCATCCACTGTGCGTATTCCAGGATCGTGATTCGCCCGTCGCGGTCTGCGTCGGCCGGTGCTGGATTGAGCAGCATCTCTTCCCACTCGGACGCCGTCAGCGCTTTGTCGCCGTTCTTGTCGTTGCGTTCGATAATCCGCTCGGCATAGCTCATCAGCTTTTCATCAGGCCTTGCGCCCCCACCCGCGGTGGAGGCCGTTGAGCCTGACGCTTCGCCCGTAGCGGCGGCCGAGGAGGTCGATGCCATTTCCGATCGGCCCGCCGGCGCGTTCACTTGCGCTCCCTCTTCGACAGCCTGCACGACTTCTTGAACCGTGATCACACCATCTCGATTCAAGTCGCATTTGAAGTACTCCGTCAGCACTTCATCGCTCCACTCGCTCGCGAACTCGACCATCGACACTTGGGCGTCACCATTGACATCTTTGTCGGCAAAGAAACCGGGGATGCCTTCGGGAAGCGAACGTTCCGCATTGATGCGATAGGATTTGCGGCCGTTGAAGTAATCGGTCACCGATTCCTCTTTCTTTTCGTCACCACGGCGGTTGCGATTGTCGCGGCGACGCGTCGCTTCCTCCTCTTCCTTGACCTCTCGCCGTCGGGCATAGCGAACGGACAATTCGGTCGCGGACAATTTGCCATCGCGATTGGTGTCAAAATCGAGAGGATTCCCTGAAAAACGGCCTCGTTGCAGTTCCTCTTTCGACAATTGAGAATCACCATTGCGATCATATTGGCGAATTCGCTCCTGGGCCTCGCGTTTGTCTTCGTCGGTGATCGTCACCGACATCATTTCCGAGTTCGGTCCGAAGCCCAGCAGCGGCGCGAGCGTCTCTTCGTTCCCAAACCCGGGGACGAGCAATTCCGCCGTCAGTCCCGCATCGGGATCGCTAGGCGTTCGTCCTCGCTCGCTGTTGCCGCGGTCCCCGGCCCCTTCGCGCATTTTCTGGAAGGCCTCGCCCAACTTACTAAGGGGCACCGCTTTTCCCGCAACAATGCTGCTGTCGATCTGCGCGGCGCGGCTGACGATGAACTGCCCCGGGCCGGCCTTTTGCTCATCGGGATCGAGCACACCGTTTCCGTTGGTGTCAAACCGTTGCAGCATCGACGAAGGGTCAAACCCTCCCCCGCCGCCGCGGCTACTGCGATCGCCACCGGGCGCACCGCCACCGGGTGCACCACCGCCACCGCCCCGGTCGCCGCCACCTCGGCCACCACCGGGTCCGCCACCGAAACCACCACCAGGTCCGCCGCCGAAACCACCACCGGGTCCGCCGCCGAAACCACCACCGCCACCGCGATCACCACCTCCACGATCACCGCCACCCCGCCCTGGGGGCTGGGCTGACAAGGAAACGGTTGCCAAGAGGGCAAAAACGACGGCGATGAGTGAGTGTTTTGCGTTCATGATTAATTAAACCGCTGAGACTCGCGAAGGTTCCGTGTCCGGAGGAGGGAGATGCGGAGAAAAAGGGGCGGAATCGGTCCATTCTAGTCACTCGGCGACCGTCTGCCCCCATGGTTGCCCGACAATAGCGGAACGACGTCGGCCCGTTGCCCATTTTGACCTCCGCAAAGCAACTCACACCCCACCGCCATTCTACAGGGCTCTGGACTGCAAGGCCAATCAGCATTTGGCAATTCAACCATAATGGCCGCTCGCCGATGGCAACGCTCCGATTCGAGGGTGAGGAAGCCATGGGGTGAAAGTGGCCGACCATGGTAACGGAGCTGGTTCGACCCGGTTCTGATTGCTCAACGCCAACCTCGTGATTTGGCACAGCTTAATTTTAGGCTTGGCAAAATGGTGGCTGGGGCATCTTGCCCCAGTAAGCTGCGGCTGGAAACCACAGCCACGAAAGATTCTTACCCTAATGCTTCGTTGTGACAAAGGACTTAGCGTGGAACGGTAAAGGCATCTCTCGCCAGCTTGGCCGTTTCGTATCGACAGCAGCTTTTCAGATGATCATTGACGAGCCCCATGGCTTGCATGAAGGCGTAGCAGGTGGTGGGGCCGATGAACGACCACCCACGACGCTTCAAGTCCTTGCTCATCGCGGTCGATTCCGGTGTGGAGGCAACGATTTGCTGTCGCGTTTTGGGTGGACTTTTTCGCTTCGGTTCATACTGCCAAAAGTAGGCTGCCAACGAACCGAACTCCTCTACCAGTGCGATCGCTTGCTGGGCATTGTTGATCGTCGATTCGATCTTTCCTCGATGGCGAACGATTGCAGGCTGTTGGACCCGTTGGTCGACATGGCGAGAGGTGAAGGTTGCGACCTGTTCAAAATCAAAACCGGCAAACGCTTCGCGAAACGATTCTCGCTTGCGTAAAATGGTCCACCAACTCAGACCCGCTTGAAAGCCTTCGAGGCAAATCTTCTCAAAGAGTTTTCGGTCGTCGTCGACCGGAAATCCCCACTGCTGGTCATGATACTGAATGTAGAGCGGATCCGAGCCGCACCACCAACAACGGCGAAGATCGTCGCTGCCGGTGATCAGCGAATCGTCCTGTTTCATCACGCAAACGGTTGGCGAGGGAAGGGAAGCAGAAAATCGGTCGTCACTACTCTATCAACCGCGATGCGGTATAGTAAAGGTTCCCCTTTCCTGAATGGTTTGCTCGTTATTGAGACCTTTTGCAATATGAATCACGAATCTGAATCTTCCCCCGACCAGCCTGATCCCGTGGACGGGAACCCCGCATTGCGTGCCCGCGTGCCTGACCACGTTGCGGACGGCTGTTTCAGCACCGGAGCGATCGTGATGACGGGGCCAAGTGAATTTATCGTCGACTTTTTGCAGACCATTGGTCGGCCGCATCGAGTTGCCACGCGCGTCGTGATTCCGCACGCGGTGATGCCTCAGTTTATCGACGCACTCCATACGAATTTGGACCTGTATCGCAATCGGTTTGGCGATCCGCCAGCGCCGCCCAAACCGCCCCAGCAGGACCAGCAGCGTCGGCCCACTCCGCAAGAGATTTACGACGACCTGAAACTGCCCGACAGCGTCCTCAGTGGAGTCTATGCCAATGGCGTGATGATCGGTCATGGAGCGAGCGAGTTTGGCTTGGATTTTTTGACCAGCTTCTTTCCGCAATCCGCGGTTAGCGCTCGGATTTTCGTTGCCGCGGGCCAGGTCCCGCGGTTACTCGAATCGCTGCGTGGCGCGGTCAAGCAGTTGGAGCAACGCCAACAAGGTGGTGGAGCGGGGCCGCAGGATTCCCCAGACAGTTTGCCCCCGGGACCGAATCTCGACAACAACGAAGGGTCGGATCGCACCGATGACGATGAAGTTCAGGAGTGATTTGCCGTTGATGCAAGGTTTGCCGCTTGCCTCCTTGCCGACCGAGGAGCCGATGATCTTGGCGAGTGGTTCGCCACGGCGAGCCCAGTTGTTGTCGGCGGCTGGATATGAGTTTTCGGTTCAACCCGCCAGCGACGAAGCGGAATGTGGCATGTGTAGCCGCGAAACTGCACCGGAATTGGTTGCCCGCTATGCCTATCGAAAAGCGGCCGACATAGCGACGAAAAACGATTGCGGCCTTGTCGTGGCGGCCGATACGGTTGCCTCTTGCTATGGCCAGATTTTGGGGAAGCCGCACGATATCGAACACGCCGAAGCGATGCTTCGACAACTGAGCGGACGTCGACATGATGTATTTACCGGCATCTGCGTCTGGTCGATTGTGGAACAGCGGTGCGTCGTGGATGTGGTGCGGACCGAACTGCAAATGGAACCGCTCAGCGAGACCATGCTGCGGGATTACCTCGATTCGATGCTGTGGGAGGGTAAAGCGGGAGCATTCGGCTATCAAGATGGAAATGATTGGCTGGAAATTTTGGAAAACGGCAGCGAATCCAATGTTGTCGGATTGCCGATGGAACGGCTGGCCGATCTTTTTGAACGTTTTGACTCAATCGCGACACGAATTGCCGCGGATGGCGGGAATTCGCCTTTGTCTCGCTAGCCAATCTTGCTATGGTTCTCAAGCGTTAATTGGTTTTCTCACTAGGGTTTTATGGAGCCCTCGCCCCCCCTCTTACTCCCCCGATTGGCCTGGATGTCATGTTGCGTCGTCTTTCCGTAATCACGAGTTGTTTGATCCTGTCCACATTTTTTTCGCTCCCTCGTCTTGAGGCGCAGGATTGGGCGGACAAGATGTTCAAGGTGCATTCGCATGATTTCCGAACGGTGGGTCGCGGGGCGAAGTGTGAGTTTCATTTCGAATTGACAAATCCTTACGAAGAAGACGTCCACATTTCGGCGGTCCGTAGCAGTTGCGGATGTACGACCCCTTCAATCACCAAGGAAACGCTGAAATCTCGCGAGACCGGTGCCGTGGTGGCCACCTTCAACACGAACACGTTCATCGGTCAAAAAGGGGCTACCTTTACGGTGGTTTTTGACAAACCGTACTACGCGGAAACTCAGTTGAAGGTCAGCGGCTATATCCGTACCGATATCACGTTTGATCCCGCGGAGGTCGCGTTCGGTGAATTTCGTGCAGGCGAACCTCAGCAACGCGAGATTACCATTTCGCATACCGGAAACAGCAATTGGCGAATCACCGATGTCCGCAGCCACTGCACCAGCTTGCAAGTTCGCCTCAATCCGCCAGAGCTGTCACCGGGGTTGGTTCGCTATCGCATGCTCGTCAGCATGAAGGAGGACGTTCCCGAAGGCGAGCTTCACGAGCGATTGACGTTGATCAGCAATGACCGTGAATTCCCCACAACCGAAATGGCCATTTCGGGCCGAGCCCGGTCGGCGGTCAGCGTTTCGCCCGCTGCGGTCACGCTCGGCACCAGTGCAGCGGATGCAGTGATCGACAAACGTCTGGTGGTCAAAGGAGACGAACCCTTCGAGGTCAAGGACGTTGTGTGTGGTGACCAGCGTTTCGAGTTTGAAATCCCGGTCGGCAGCAAGAAGCTTCACTTCATTAAGATGCGATTTCTTGGTGACGGAAAAGCGGGCCGCATTGCTCAGGAAGTGAAGATTGTCACCGATTTGCCGGGTGAACAATCCGCAACCTGCATGGTGACCGGCACGCTGACGGCGGTGGGACCGACGCAAGCCAGCGAATAGCCCGCACGAGCCCCCCGTGACCGATCCATGACGCCCTGCGAGGGCCTTACTCAAGCGGTTCGACGGCGATCAGTTCCACTCGCTGGCCCGATGCGTCGTCAATGATTTTCCCGAACGCCAGCACTTTTTCTGCGGCCGGCAACTCCATGCCGCTGACCATGACTTTGCGTTCATTACCATTCGGAACGTTGATCATCAGTACTTTTCCCTCGACGTTCGACTCTGGCCGACCGACCAAAACGGCCCCGTCGGACGTCCGTTCTGGGAAATCAAGCCACTGGTTGGCAGCATCACCAATATCCTGAACCAAGGGGGATCGGCCGATGTTGTTGATGAGTTTCGCCACCTTTTCGTCGGACTGGGCATTCGGCGACGCAGCGACCGCAGCGACCGCAGCGTACGAGTCAGCGAACAGTCGGTCAGGTGGAACCCCTGTGCTTTTGGATTTCATCAACTGTGCCAACAACCGATTTGCTTTGCCGACCGCCGTATCGACAGGCGACGGCGGTGCAGGCAGAGGTGGAGTGGGCGATGTCGATGCCGGCGTGGACGGGGCATCGACGACATCTTCTTCCCCCTCATCACTCGCTCCGTTTTCGCCTGGCGTCTCGATCTCCGACGCGTCGGTCGCCATCGAGGGTGGCTGCGGAAGGCTCTGCGGCAATTCCGCTCCAGGTTCTCGGAGGGTATTCGCTTCTTGTTTCAAGCCGGCATCTTCGCTTGCCTCTAACTCGGTCGTTTGCATCCCCAGACTCGGCAGCGTCACATCAGGCAGCGTCACATCAGGCAGCGTCATTTCAGGCAGCGTCATTTCAGGCAGCGTCATTGCCAACCCCTGATGGGCGACTTCGGCATCGGGGGCGGCGTCCGAAGCTGGCAGGGCTTCCCTCGGCGGATCATCGGCGGCTGTTGATGGGTAGGCGACTTCACCGGGCGACAAGGAGTCGAGGGCCGAGTCGCCGTCGGATTGCAAATAAGCCCCCGGCAACACCAACTCCGCTGGTTCGGTGTCGGTCTCGGCCGCAACGGCTGAATCGTTTTCATACTTTGCCAGCGAATTGGGTACCGATTGCATTGCACGTCCCGGCCCCGATTCGTCATCTCCGGATGCTTTGGGGCGATCCCCCCTTTCCGCCGACGATGACTCATTTTTACTCTGCGGGCTCGCGGTCCTCGAGGGGGAAACCAGCCCCCGGTCAAACGAGCCATCAAACGGCCAAAATCCAAGATTTGGCGCCCGGCCAAACGGCAGCAAAATCAATCCTGCCAGCGGGATGGCTAACAAAAAACCAAGAATGGGACCACGAACGGTCTTCCAAATCGAATGTTTCTTGCGTTGAGGCGATGGCTGAGTCTTCACCTTCATCGCAGCGACCGTGCCAAGGCTCCCCAGCGACGTGTCTGCCAATTGCATGTTCCACTGATCATCGGTTTCGTCTGGATTCTCCATCTCGAACGATGCATCGTCCGCTTCGATCGTTTCCAATCCCGGCTCTTCCGACCCATGGGATGCGGAATCGTCTGCATGGACGTCCGATGTTTCGAAATCCGTTGAGTCGACGGAGTCAGGAGCAAAACTCGAGAGATCGTCGACCGTTTTCTCCTCATCAAAGCTCCACGTTTCATTCAGATCCGACTCGCCATCCTCGCCAATCGTAGCTTCCTCATCGCTGACTGAATCGACGATCGATTCCGAGTCGTTATCGATCCGCTTGTGCCCGGGCGATGCTTGCAGGGGGGAATCTAAAAAGAGCGGCCGCCCATCTACCGAGATCAGCTGAACCATCGGTGGCAGTTGGCTCAGTATCTCGCTGGCGGGATAGATTTCACCGCACCAAGGACACTGTGCCGATGCGTCGGGGGGCAAGTCCAAAGAGGGCAGGCGATAAACTTCGGTGCAGCGCGGACAAGTAGCAGTGATCATTCGATGGCTTTATGGGTCCCTGGCAGGTCCAAGATTAGGAGACGGGCTTGCGAATGGAGTCGGCTTTACCCAATCGATTGTACCTCCCCGAGCCCGAAAATGGAGGGGGCGACCTCCATCGGTTCTCAAGCGAATTCTCGTTTGCGGGCGACGATTCGCAGCTGAGCAGCAGCTTGCGAATGGTAACGTCACCAGCCTGAGATCACGGCATTTCGAAACGGTACAAATTGCCTAGCTTGTTTCTTAGGTAGGCTACCAAGCTGTCTGCCGAGAGCGGTCGTCCCGTTGCGTTTTGGACGAGAGATTCGCCACTTTCGCATTGCCCACGGCGATGGATCTTTTCTCTCAACCATTGCTGGAGAGGCAGAAAGTCGCCACGAGCAAAAGCGAGGTCAAGATCGCCGAGTTCCGCCGCTGCCGCATCGAACAATTGGGCGCTGGCCAGGTTCCCGATGGTGTAGGTCGGAAAATAGCCGATCAGCCCGGCACTCCAGTGGACATCTTGTAAAACGCCATTCGCATCCGATGGGGGACGAATCCCCAAATCGCGTTCGTAAGCCAAGTTCCACGCGTCCGGCAAATCGTCAACCAACAACGTTCCATCGATCAAGCGTTGCTCCAGGTCAAAACGAATGATGATATGCAAGTTGTAGGTTGCCTCGTCGGCTTCGACCCGAATCAATGAGGGTTGAACTTGGTTGATTGCAAAATGGAGGCCGTTGGCCGTTACATTGTCAAGCGTCGGAGCAAAGGCCTTTTTCGCGTGATCGAACGCCCATGACCAGAACGATCGGCTTCGTCCTACTTGGTTCTCCCACAACCGAGACTGTGATTCATGGATTCCCAGCGAGCAGTAGGATCCCGGCGGCAAACCGAACCATTCGCGTCGCAATCCTTGTTCATACATTCCATGTCCCGCTTCATGCATCGTGCCAAGCAATCCACTTGGTAACCAACGAGCGTCATAACGTGTGAGGATACGGCAATCACTTGGACCGAGCGTCGTGCAAAACGGATGAGACGTTTCATCGAGCCGACCGCGGTCGAAATCAAAGCCAATCGCGGATGCAACAAAACGGCTGAATTCACGTTGTGCAGCAACCGAATAGTCGCGTTGCAGGAGGCTGCGATCCGGTTGTTGAGGCGCCTCGCGTATCTGTTCGATCAGCTGAACAAGCGGACCGCGTAGGTCGTTGAACATCGTTTGAAGTGACTCGACGCGAGCATCGGGTTCGTACTCATCCAACAGCGTTTCGTAAGGACTCTTTTCCGAGCCTTCCGCGATCCGCTGACCCACTTCGCGTTTGAGTTCAACCACTTCCGAAAGCGAGTCTCGGAAAAGTGAGAAATCGTCTGCTCGTCGAGCTGCATCCCAACACTGTTGCCCCTTGACGGTCGCGCGCGCGATTCGTTCGACCAAGGCCTCCGGCAAACGATGGTCACGCATGAAATTTCGCCGCAGCCCGCGAACCGTCGCGGCAAGATCGTCCTGCGGATCAAGCTCGCCTACTTGTTCGGATAGTTGCTGCAGCATTTCGCCGTGTGCCGGTTCGGTACGAATCCGGTGAACCATCGCACGAAGGTAACTGACTTGATCCGCACGGTAGTCTCCGCCGCCGCGTGGCATGCCCGTTCGCTCGTCCCATTCCAATGTGTCCGCTACAGTCTGTAAGAGCATCGCCTCGCGAGCTTTATCACAGACGGTGTTCCACTTCTTTTGATCCAATGTCATTCGCTTTTTCCTAGGTCGGTGGTTGGATTTCCTTTTGCGTTGCCATCAAGTTCGTGGTTTAGAATCTCCAATAATGTTTGCAAGAACACAACCACCATCGGCCCCACCAGGATGCCGATCGGACCAAACACCTTGATCCCCCCCAGCACGCTCAACAGTGCGAACAGTGGATGCAATTGCGAGCGACCGTGCAAAACATAGACCTTGATCACATTGTCAATCGAAGAAATGGCTACCACACCGTAGATCGCCAGAACCAACGCAGCGGCCCATCGCTGCTCGACCATGGCCAACCAGACAACACAGGGGACCCAGACGGATGCGGCTCCGAGGAAGGGAACCAACGCCATCAAGGTCGTTGCGAGAAAAAGCAAGACGACCGAATCGAATCCCAGCACAATGAAGCCCAGCCCTGCTAAAACGCCCTGCACCAGCGCGCTAAGCACACTCGCGAGCACCACCGCCCGACTCGTTCGGTCGAATTCCAGCAGCAGGCGCCGTTCGTAGTTGTCGTCCAGCGGGCTCAACCGCATCAAGGTGCGAATCATCCCGGCACCATCGACCAAGAAAAAATAGATCGCGACAACCAGGACCACCATCCCAATTAGCAGTTGCAAGAAGATGCTTCCGGTTGCACTGGTCAAGCTCACAAAGCGGGGTTGAAGCGACTCACGTGCCCGAGTCAACAAACTTCGGAAATCTTCGGCACTCGGGTTGGCGACCAATTTCAGTTGGCTTTTGAAGGTGCCGCCAAGCAGCGTCTTCATCCAAGACCGGATCGCTGCCGATGCGACCACACTTTGTTGGTGAAACTGCTCTTCGGCATCGAGCTGTTCGACGACTTCAAACTCATCCGCAGATGCTTCGTCCTCGCTGGCTTCGTCCTCGCTGGCTTCGTCCTCGCTGGCTTCGTCCTCGCTGGCTTCGCCGGTTGTCTCCGAGGCAATCGCTGCGGCGTCCGCGGGCGGATCCAGTATGGCTTCGACGACAGGATCGTTGAGTGATTGCCGCAGCTTTTCCAGCTGATCGGTCGCCGTGGTGGCGGCTGCGGCGGCCGTGACCGGACCCTCGACTTCGTTTTGTAAAAACGTGATCAGCTTGATCGACTCGTCGATCTTGCCGCGAATTTGGACGCGACTTTGCGGGTCATCAAGCATCTCCGATAAAACACGCAGGAAATCAACGAGCGAAGTGTCTTCGTTGATTTCGGACCAAGTTGAGGGGGCGAGGGTCGATGTATCAAGCGAATCCGTCAACTCATCCAAACGCCGGAATTGTTCTGCGTGCGGCAACGAGATACCCACTTGATCCCGTGCCCGATCAAGGGCGCCCGTCAGATTATTGAAGTTCATCTGACTCACCATGGCCGTAAACTGGCCGGTCGCGACCGACAAAACGACCACAACGGGCATCAGAACCGTTGAGAGCACCATCAAGGTTGTTGCCGCCGCCGCCAACTGCTTTCGCTGGCCGATTCGGTTGAAGATCCAATCGTGAACGGGGCGAAAGATGACAACCAGCAGTGCTGCCAAGAACAAGGGGACAAAGAAGCCGGCCATCACCTTGTAGAACAAGGCACCGACTGCAACGATGCCCAGTAGCAGCATCACCACCGACAGAATTCGTGAGAGCGACGGAAGCTTCGCAAAGAGTGGCTTCTTGGCGTCGGACGGCTGTCCGTCCGTTGACCGGCTCGGGTTGGACTCCGCTGCATCGGCCGACGGCCCTTTCACGTCCGGGGGTGGAGCTTGGTTTTCTGAAACCCGCTTTTCGGGTTCCGGAAGAGGAGGGGTTGGCCGTTTTGATCGACGTTTTGTCATCAGTACTGCTCGACAGGGGAGACGAAATCGAATGCATGCCAACGAATTGAACTCGACGAGCGATCCGGGCACAACCGACGATTACCCTTCGGGTGGCAACAAAAATCGAACATTGTCTCGAATCAAGACCGTTGCAAAATGGATCATCGCGGTCGTTGTCGTGGTCGGGCTGATTTTGGCGACACGATCAGCGATCGACCAATGGAAACGAGAGACCGCCAAGGTGCGCGAGCGGATTGTCGAACTCGACGCCAAAGTCGCTTCCTCCAAGGATCGGAAGGCGATCGCAGAATGGACGCGGGAACGGCAATCGTTGGCGCGCAGCATTCCGAGCCTTGCCAATCTACGTTGGTCTCGCGTCGCGGTGGCCGCAGCTTTCTACGCGTTGGGATTGTTGCCCAGCGCGATGGTCCTTGCCGGCTGGTTGGCGGTGCTGGGTTTCCGGCCTCCGATCTTATTGGCCATTGCCGCCCAAACCCTTGGGCACATCGGTAAGTACGTTCCCGGTAAAGCGATGGTCGTGGTGGTGCGTGCGGGTGTATTGGCCAAGTATTCGATTCCCATCGTTCCGGCGACCCTCAGCGTGTTTCTGGAAACGTTCATGATGATGGCCGTCGGTGCCGCTGTCGCCGGTGTGGTGATCTGTTGGTTACCGGTCCCAAACTGGATGCTCGCCGCCGCGGTCGCCGGATCGATCGCGGCCAGTCTGCCGACACTGCCACCGGTGCTTCGACAAGTCACTTCGCGGTTGCTCGGCAAAGACTCGCACTTGGGCAAGCAAGCATGGCGAGCATGCCTGCAAGGCTGGGCCTGGTCGATTTTGTCATGGCTCTTGATTGGCAGTTCCTTCGCGATGTTGATCACGGCGATTCCCGAATCGGGGCTTTCCGATCCCCGCCCTCCGATATCCGGTGCAATGCTTTGGGCGGTTGCAACCGCCGCGATCTCGTTAGCGATGGTGATCGGATTTGCATCGCTCTTACCAGGTGGGGCGGGGGTGCGAGAATTGGTTTTAACGACGATCCTCGCGTTCGCTGTCGGCCCGACCCATGCCTTATTAGCCGCCATCATGGCTCGATTGGTGTTCATTGCGGTCGAGTGCGTGATGGCGTTGGCGGCTTGGGCCTATGTCAACCGCCATTTTTCTCCACAGAGGGAAGTCGGGTTCACCGCCGCGTAACGCAGCCGCGTCCCTCATCCCGTTGGAGTTGAAATGTCCGTTTTTCATCCCAAAGTGTCCGCCGGGCCCCCGTCAAACGTGGAAGCAATGATTATAGTAGAACCCGATGCTTGCGGATTCCGCACGAATGCAAGCTCCTTCACTGCCTGCCTTCCCTCCCCTCCCGGGTGATGCCATGTCTGAAAACTCCACCCTTCCTGCCTCGCCTTTGCCTGCCGTCGTGGATTCCCCCGAAATTTCGTTTGTGATTCCCGCAATGGACGAACGCGACACACTCGAAACGCTTCACGCTCAGATTGCGGAGGTTTGTACCGCCGAACATCTGACTCATCAGGTTGTCTTCATCGACGATGGTTCCAAGGACGATTCCTGGGAAATCATGCGGAAACTTGCTGAACACAACTCCAATTGTGTCGCGATCAAGTTGCGACGCAATTTTGGCAAAGCTGCCGCCTTATCGGCCGGCTTCGATGCCGCCGCTGGCAAGATCCTGATCACGATGGATGCGGATTTGCAAGACGACCCGAGAGAGATTCCACGGTTTCTGGCCAAACTCGCCTCCGGCTGCGACGTGGTCAGCGGTTGGAAACGCGTTCGGCACGATCCTTGGCACAAAGTGCTGCCCAGCCGCGTGTTCAATTGGTTGGTCAGCCGGCTGACGGGCGTCAAGTTGCATGATCACAATTGTGGTTTCAAAGCGTATCGTCGCGAGATTTTCGACGAGGTGAAATTGTATGGCGAACTTCATCGCTTCGTTCCGGTCTTGGCGGCGTCAAAAGGATGGCGCGTCGGTGAGATCGAAGTCGAGCATCATGCCCGCAAATTTGGAAGTTCAAAATACGGGGTATCGCGGTTGGTCAAAGGCTTCTTGGACCTGTTGACGATCTATTTCTTAACCACCTTCTCAGGGCGTCCCTTGCACCTGATTGGGGCCGCTGGCCTGGGTTGCTTTGCTCTCGGCGGACTTGGCATGTTCTACCTGTCCGCGATGTGGGTCATTACACGGATGTCCGCATCGATCGATGATTTGGTTTTGCATGAAAGGGCGATCTTTTATTACTGCATCTTAGCGATCATTGTGGGGGCCCAGTTTCTGCTGTCTGGATTGTTGGCGGAATTGATTGTTTCCCTTTCCCGTGACCGCAATGAGCCTTACAGCATTTCCGATTGTGTTGGGTTGGAATCCCCTTCCACCTCGAAGTAAGCTGAGCACCGCTTCGGAGCATTCGGTGACGCAGTCCCCCCCCTGACGGTATGGATAACGGTGAACGACCTTGATGCACAAAGATGAGAAAGAACGAAAGAAACGCCGCGATCGATACCTCGTATTGATACTGGTCGGACTGGCATTGGCGGCGGGGCGGATCGCCTCGGTGACAAGTCGCGAAGGGGACACGGCATTTTTAAGTGCCAATGATCGCAGCCGATGGTGCACCGTCGCAGCGCTTGTCGAAGACGGCAGCTACGCGATTGATCGGTTCACCGAGATTTACGGCGAAAAGCGGAACCGCCGCCCGTGGTATTCCATCGACATGGTTCGACATCGTGGAGCGGATGGCAAGCTTCACTACTACAGCAGCAAACCACCGCTGTTTCCTACGATGGTCGCGGGCGTCTACTACGCCGTGCGGACTGGATCGGGGCTGACGCTGACCGACCAGCCGATCTATGCGGCGCGTGTGGTGCTGGCGTTGGTCAATTTACCGCTCCTGGGCCTGTTTTTCGTCACCATGATCGCTTCGATTGATCGCTTGTCGGCGAGCATGTGGGCGCGTCAAGCGATGTCGCTGGCCACGATCTTTGGTACCATGGCGATACCATTTTCGATGACGCTCAACAATCACCTGGTCGCCGTGGCTTGCACGTCGTTGGTGGTTTGGATCTACCTTTTCGCGAGCGATAAATCGTATTCAAGCGTCGAAGATCGCTCGACGAAGGTGCGGTTGGAGTGGTACGCGCTGGCTGGATTGGCGGCCGCCTTTACCGCGGCAAACGAGTTGCCCGCGCTGTCGATGCTCGTCCTTTGGTTCGCGTTGTTTGCCAAAGTCGATTCGCGGTCGATCGCGCCGTTTCTCGGTGGCGCCTTGATCGTGGCGGCTGGGTTCTTCGGAACCAATTGGTTGGCTCACCAAAGCTTGCGTCCCGCCTATGCTCACCGTGGCGTTGGAGCGATGGTGGCAGAACTCGGCGTCCAACCCGAGACGCCCTCGGTTGACGCGGTTCAGGCAGCGCTGTTTGCAAAGAAGGCCATCGCGGTCAACTCGGAAGTCAGCGTCGAACCGTCGGATGAAGAGAATCGTTGGTTGGTGCGATCCAACGACGATCAACTCTTCGCGCTCCTGCGTGGCTCGTCAAACGAGTGGACGCTGTCCCATTGGGATGACTGGTACGAATACCCTGGAAGCTATTGGCAAACTGGGCATCGACGTGGCGTTGATATCGGTGAACCATCACGGTGGGTCTATTTTTTCAACATGACCATCGGTTCCTATGGGATCTTTTCGCTGACCCCCATTTGGCTGCTCTTGCCGATGGGCTTTGCGAACGGATTGGGTTATGTGCCTTCGAATGAGCGCCGGTTCACGCTCGCGGTCTTGATTGCTAGCATTACCTGCATCGCATTCTATCTCGCCCGACCGATGATTGATCGCAACTATGGTGGCGTCAGTTGTTGTTTTCGCTGGGTTTTGTGGTTCACGCCTCTTTGGCTAGCAACGATTGCCTCGGTAATCGACCGGCTCGCCATGCGGCCACGAGGCCGGGGGATTTTTATCGCGATGCTGGTGATTAGCATTTTTTCGATGTCGATGGCGTTAAATTCTCCCTGGCAATCACCATGGATCTACAAGTTCTGGTCGTTTTTGGGCTGGATTGCAGGCTGATGAGAGGACTACTATCGCGGCGGAGTTTGCCTTCGATTTCATCGTGGTTATTGGGCGATGGAGTGGAAGCAAGCACGGGTTTTTCCGCGATTTCTTCCTTGGCTTTGGCGATTGTCACCGACCGCTTGCTCATCATCGCCGACGAATCAGTCGTCGAGGGGTGATTCGACTGACGCGCATTCGAGTTCTGGCTCGAAATGGCTGTGGGCTGCGCTGATTTTGGCCGCATTGGTTGTTGTGTTTCGGATGCTCGCTCCCGACACCCTGGGCGAGCAAGCACGTCGTCATTTCTTAGCAAAGCTTCGTGAGCACTATGCGGGGCTCGATGTTTCGATTCATCGGGGGCGGTTTGAGCCCGATGTTGGGATCGTGTTTGACGACATTCGGATCAGCGATCCATCTGCTTCCTCTATGTCCCTAAGGCGAATGATACGAATCGAGCGGATGGTGGTTTTTGCCAACGTCCACCCCGAGAAGTTGTTCGACAAAGAGGTTCCGCTCACGACCCGTCGTGTGGCGCTGTCGGGAGTCGAGGCAAACCTGACCTTAAGCGAGGACGGAACACCTTCCCTTGCGAAGCTGATACCGCTGCCACAATTTGGCCCGGAGTGCCCGGTGATCGATGTCTACCGGGCCAAGATCAACCTGTTTAGCCACGTCGCTAACCGGCGTCCCGTCACGGCCCAGATTTCGGTACTTGCGGTTCGCAACCAACAACGGATCGACGGAACGGTCGATCGAACGATTTCGATCAAGGGCTTTGCCGAATTTGCCGACGCATTCCATACAGAGATCGAAACCTCCGCTGGCGCGAATGACATTCGCTGTGCCGTTCGCGGTTTTCGAATTCACACCGAATTGTTTGACGCGTTGCCCGCGACGCTGCAACAATCGCTGCAAGAGGTCCGTGGACTTGATTGTTCCGGTGACGCCACGATTGCCGTTTTTCAATCGCCGGGTTTGCCAATCAACTATCGAGTCCGATCGACCATTCACGATGGGCAATTCGCTCACCCCAAACTGCCTCGCAGCGTTTCCCAGATTCAGGGCGTTGTCACCGCGACGCCTCAATCCCTTTTGATCGAAGAATCACAGATCAAGTTTGGGGATGCGATCGTGGGGGTGAGCGGTCGAGTCCATGGATACGAATTTCCTTGTGATGCAGATCTTGAAGTGGACACGGTCGGTTTTTTGATCGACGAGTCCTTTGCGGCGACTTTACCCTCAAAGCTTCGAGAAGCATGGGACAAACTGCGGCCCGTGGGACGCATCAATGCGGATGGCAACGTCACGTGTCGCGGTGGGAAATGGGACGCGAGTGGAACGGTCATTTGCAATGGGGTCGATGTCCGCTACGAGAAGTTTCCATACCCCGTGCGTCAAGTCATCGGTCAGATTGAGATCCAAGCAGGAATTGCGACCAGCAGCCGATTGACCGGCTGGATTGACAATCATCGTCTTCACTGCGAATTTCAGCTGCCGATCCGTCCCGGCATTACGAACGAGAAGACATTTGTCGCGGCTGCAGACGGCCCTGTGACCATCGACGGCACGCTGATCAAGGCGATGACGCATCGCGGGGAAACGCAATCGAAACTTGAATCGTTCGTGCGAACGCTACGTCCAAAGGGTGCCGTGCATTTGGCCAGTGTCGTGTTTGGCACCGACGTCAATGGTCACGCCACACGAAAAATCGACCTGCGAATTATCGATGGACAACTACGCTACGAGAAATTTGCCTACCCGTTGTACAACGTCGAAGGCAAAATCGACGTGGACGGAAACCTTGTCCGATTAGTTGACTTTCATGGGATGAGCGCGAACTCGGGAGAGGTCCACTGTGGAGGGGTCTATCGGATTCCCTTGCCATCCTCGGAACCGAATCTGCTTCGATTCGCGAATTCGGGTTCGCTCAACGAGGTCCCTGCTCAATTGACGCTTGATTTCACGGCTTCAGCGATTCCCATGGACGAAGCACTTCGGTCTTCCTTGCCATCCGCTGCTCAACAGACCTGGGACTCAGTAGCTCCAAGCGGCATCTTAGATCAGGCAGAAATCCATTTGACCCAAGCCCAGAGTGGTGATGAGCTCGGGATCGACTTGACCGCCCGGCAACTGTATAGCACGACGGTCAGCCACCGAACGCTCAGTCTGCGTCCTTGCTCCTTGCCCTACCGGATCGATATCGCGGGTGGGACCGTGCGCTACGATGGAACCCAGGTCACGATTGATTCCCTTAGCGGACAACATGCTGCATCGCGTTTGGCGGCGGATGGGTATTGCGTGCGAGGAAACAGTGGACGCTGGGAGTTAACGTTGAACCTCAAAGAGGGAAGTCGTTTGAATCCCGATGCGGAGTTGATCGATGCACTGCCCATCACGATGCGTGAAGCGATGCGGCGACTGCAATTACGAGGCGCCATCAGCCTCCGCGGCGCAACTCGGTTGACGTTGCCCGATGCACGACACCCAGAACCCAATTTCGACTGGAATGTCTCACTTCAACTTGAAGGAAACCGAATTGCCGATGTTGGGCCGGTGCATTCACTTCGTGGTGAAATCCGTGTCAATGGCAGTCGTGATGAACAGGGAATCCGCGCATCGGGTGACATCCAGATCGACTCGATGCATGTCAACGATCTGCAAATCACTCAGATTCGTGGACCGTTTCATGTTGTCAATGAACTCTTGACCTTCGGAGTCACCGCAAACCCCGAGAATCTGACGACCGAGCAGCAGTTGATTCAAGATCAACCGCTGATTCAAGGCCGGGTGTTTGATGGATCGATTGGGATGCAGGGGAATCTGCAATTGTCGACCGGCAGTTTTGATGTGGATATGGCGGTCCACGATGCCTCGGTACCAACCCTGCTCGCCGACCTGGGCCATTCGGATAGCGACTTCACGGGTTCACTCAGCGGTCAAGCTAGGTTTGCCGGAAGCCTTGGGACGATGGATTTCTTGAAGGGATCCGGTTCGGCCAAAGTGACCGGTGCAAACATTTATCAATTGCCCTTGATCATGCAGGTGCTGAACCAACTGCGGATCACGCCGAGCGAGGATGTGGCGTTTACCGACGGGACTGTGGAATTCACGATGTTCGGTGACTTGATCACCTTCAATGACTTGACGTTATGGGGCGATTGGGTGGCGTTGCAAGGTGCGGGGACGCTCGATGGGCGACGTGAATTGAATCTGACGTTCGATACGGGCGTCAGCCCACAGAACGTCTTTACGAAAGTGATCCGGCCGCTGCGAGGCGAGAAATACACGTTCTGGACCATCGATGTGAAAGGCCCCGTGCACGCCCCCACCATCGAACGCCGCGCGTTTGAAGGCGTCAGCGAGACTTTGGAATTGCTGTTGCCTGGGATGAACGCACGACAAAATACGGCGGAAAAGCCAACACAAGGGATCAAAACTTGGTTTAATTGACCGATCGCTTCATCGTTTTTGCCAATGGGAGAATCGTCGATGAATGTTCAACCCAATGCTGCAGCCGCTTCGATTGCAGGCACCGCTCGGGCGGCCGCTCGAGGTGGAGAGGCTGATGCCAAAGCCGCCGATGCAGCCAGCAAACAGGCGATCACGAAGCAACCGGCCGGCAAGTCGTCCGAATCGAGCGCAATCGATGCGGGGGAACAAACGAGCGATCGTGGCGGCGATGGACGACAAATGTACGATACCTTTGAGCGTTCCAAAGATCCACCAGAAAACGAAGTCTCTCCCGACGCCGTTGACGAAGAGGGTCATGATCCGCCAACCCCGTCACCGCCGCATATCGATTTTAACGCTTAACATCGTGCGAGAAATATCTGTCGGATGTCCAAGGCTGAGCGGCATTCCACTCACTTATTGTCCGCGCGTTGCTAAGCTTGAATCGAGACTCGCTCTCCCGAATTGGCGCTGTCCACTGCGGCGAAGCACATGCTTAAACCGCGCAAGTTGTCACGTGCGTCATGAAGCGGTGGGCGGTCCTCTTCGATGGCGCAAAGCAGTTCGGACATCGTGCCGATAAAGCCCTCTTGAAACCAGTTGCCTTCGAGAGGTGGCTGGAACCATCCTTCGGCCGTAAAGACCTTGACCGACTGATCTGTCAAACTGGGCCCGGCGCTCACCATCGTTCCTTGGGTGCCTCGCACAACCGTTCGATCTTCCACGCCGTATTTCGTGTCGGCATCGAAGTTCAAAACAGCGAGGGTTCGCATGTAACGCAGAATCGCGGTACCGAGCAGTGGCGGTTTGGCCGTTTGAGAGGCAGATTGCATGGCCGTTGCGTACACATCCTCGGCAACACCCGCGACGATGGAGGCAACAAAGTCGAACCAATGAATTGCAAAATCCTCCAGCACAACGTGTTGCATTTCGTTGAAGGGGGTCCCTTGGATCCAATTGTGATCCCAGTGAATATCGACGTTGATCGATACCACGTCACCGACCCATCCCATGGCAGCCGCGTTGCGGATAAACGAAAAGTGGGGCGCCCAACGGCCATTCTGGTTGACCGCTAAGCGACAACCGGATGCATCGGCCAAGTCGGCCAAACGCAATCCCTCGGCAAGGTCCCGTACAAAGGGCTTCTGGCTTAAAACGTGCTTGCCATGCTGAAGTGCTGCTTCGATGATTTTCACCCGTGGCTCGACCGGCGTGGCGACATCGACCACGTCCACATCGGCCGTGTCGAGCAGGGACTGGTAGTCGGGGTAGACTTTGCCCGATGGATAAAACGCATCGCGTCGGGCCGACGCCTTGGCAAAATCGAGATCCGAAAACGCAACAACCTCGAGCCCCGCGTGCTGGTAAGCCTTCAAGTGCGACTCGGAAATCCCTCCGCACCCAATCAATCCAATCCGATGCCGCTGTTTGGGCCGCGGCGGCTGGTACGACAACGCTCGGGGTGGCATCGGATGGGAAGCCGTCGGCTTCAAGTCGTAGTTGCGTTCGTCGCTACTCATGGCTCTTTTTCTGCTTTGTGAAAGCGGAGGATCGATCGGCGTCTTTCCAGCCCTATTCCACCAACGGTACCGTACTTTTCTGTTGGGCGCTTAACACCGCGGAGTCAACGATTTGCTGCCCAATGCGGCTGATCTCGATACTCAAGATGCCTTCGACCTGCCCGTCGCGATGCATCACATCAACCATGTACTCAATCGGGTCGCGATGGGGGGCCGCCAACGCATCCGCAGGCAGATCCCTTCCTTCGGGGCAGGATCGCGTTTGGACGCGAATCGAATCGGCGTAATCTTCGCTAGAAATCGTTCCTTCTGTACCCACAATCACGAATCCACACTTCGGTTGTGGTTGATGCGTCCAGGGGTCGGTAAAGGTCCCCCATCGCGTTTCCACTTTCGAAAGCCCGGTGCTGTAGCGGCATACAATGACACTGTGTTCATCGACCTCTAAGCCCGCTGGTTGGTCGACGACACATGTCACTTCGATCGGTTTGCGCCCCTTCATGTACCATGTGCCAAGTGTCGTGCCGTAACCTGCATAGTCGAGCAACGATCCACCGCCGGCACTGGCTTTGTAGAACCAACTGGCCGGTTTTTCTTGCGCCACTTGCTCGGCCGTCCGTTCGACTTTGTCTGCCACATGCCATAGCGGACCTCGATTGCCGCCATAGTGATGAAACTCGATGACCTCTCCGATCGTGCCTTCATCGAGGATTCGTTTCGCCGTGCAGTGCGATTCCACCCATGCCAATGGCCAATTGATCGCCAAACGCCGACCGGTCGCATGGACCGCAGCAATCATTCGATCGGCTTCCCCCAAGGTGGCCGCAAACGGTTTCTCAACGAGGATGTCGCAGCCGAACGGGGCAACTCGCTCAACCCAGTCTCCATGTTCTGCGGCCGCGGGACAGAGGATGCACAAGTCAGGTTTCGTCGTATCCAGACACTTGCGATAATCCGTGTAAACCTGCTCCCCCGAAATGGAAAACGCCTTGATCGCGTCGGCCATTCGGGTCGGCTGCTCATCACAGATTGCGACGAGATCCACCTGCGGATGATTAAACGCCATCCGAAGCAAGTCACCCATATGGAAATGGTCAAAATTGATCCCGACCACTTTGTACTGCGTCATTGGATAACACCCGAGAATCGCGAAAGGCGAGCTATGCAGAGAAGAAAAAGGTTGCAGCGTGGATCCTTGTGGTCGACGCTGCCGAAACAGTGTAGCACGTCGACGCATCTGCTGCAGCGTCAGCGGGCGCAACGAAAATTCCGCTGGCGAGTGTTGGCGCCTAAAGCGACATTAAGAAAGCCACCAAATCGTCAAGCTCCGAATCACTCAACGCTTCCGCTTTTCCATGGACACCGCTGGGATCATGAACCCGAAAGACATCCTTCACCGTGACCGCGCGTCCGTCATGCAGGTAGGGGGCCGTGCGGTACAGTTCCACTAAACTCGGCGTATCGTAGAGCCCATCGTCCTCGTGCGCGCTGGCGGTTGCGATGTTGTGAGATTGTCGGTCGGTAAACGTAGGGCCCGGGTGGCAGTGTTGACAACTGGCTCGACCAAAAAACAGTTCTTTTCCCCGCTCCGCTGCTTCGTCCAGCGATCCCGAAACGGTTAAGTTTGGATTCACCGCTGGGTCGAGCGAGTTCATGTAGGCGGTCAGGGCATCGACTTCATGATCGGTTGGCATGATTCGATGGCTGACCATCACGCCGGTCCGCGCGCATTCGCGAACCGTTTGTCGCGTTGCACGACGATTGAGCGGCGAAGTTTCACGGACGAGAATCAAACTGGGGGTGTCTTTGGCGTTGCCGATACCATCTCGCATGAAGTCCCACCGCAGCGCGTCGGTGCGTCCGTCGTTCGGATGGCAACTCGCACAACTGAGCCATCGCTGGAACGCCAACCGAGCGTCATGAAAAACGACTTCACCTTGGCGCGCCAAATCAGGCTCCTTGCTATCCCCCAAAGCAATCGTCGCCTGCAGTTGTCCCGTCGTTGTATCCAACACCCCCACAGTTCCCGAAAAGTAATTGGCTACGAACAGTTTGGACTGGTCCGGCGACAGTGCGATGCCACGTGGCCCAATGCCACCGGTTGGATAACGATGGATAATTCCAGCAAGGTAGAGTGCCGTCAAATCATTTTCCAGATCGCTCAACCGCGCCGGGGTCTCCTTGATTCGCACCCAGACGTTGGGTTGGTTCCCGTCACGCATTGCAGCGAGATCTGCAGGCAATTCACCGGAAAGTAGTTGATGAAGCTTCCCAATTTCGACACAGGAAACCTCGTGGACGCCGCTATGGCTAATCCATAATTGAGATCCATCCTCAGAAACGACGACGCTGTCGGGGTCCGGTGCACCTTGCATCAAGTCATCAAGTAGCACGGTTACCTTCCGCTTTGCGGCAGCGATGTCGATGATTGACAACGCGGTCGTATTGACCCAGCCGCGTTCGAGTTGCGTGACCGGTAAATTGAAACGTCCGAGATTGTGAACGACATAAGCCCATTGGCTGTCGGGGCTGACGCAGATGCCCTTTGCCGAAGAGGAGCCAGCTGGCAATTTGACGTGGACGACGTTTGCTTCGTCGGCATCCCCGTCCACGTTGACGATACTGACCTCGGCTGCCAAGTCATGGTCGGTGCCAGCGCCGAGTGGCAATTGATTAACGACGACGACCTGTTTTTGGTTAGGAGCCACGGCCACGCGGTACGGTTCACGTATCGCAGCAACTTCGCTTGATGGAGTCGCGGGGGCTGTATCGAGTTCGACGATCGAGACGCGATGGTTGTCTTGGTTGGTGACGTAAAGACGGTTACGACTCGGCAACAACGCCACATCCGTCGGCCACTTCCCGACCTCGATTCGCGAGCTCACCTGATGCGTTGTCACATCAATCACGGCGACGGTCCCGGCGCCGTGTTCGCTTACATACAACGTGTCCCCCGATTCGGACAACGCAAGCCCTTGTGGTTTGCCTCGTAGGGGGATTTCGCCAATGGTGTGCTGGGATTCCAAATCGACGACGACCACACATCCGGCGGTTCGATCACTGATGTACACCGTCCGCGAATCCGCAGCAACGACCAAATCGACGGGTGAACGGTCGTTTGGCGGCCGGTCATTCGGTTTCGGTTCTGCAACAACCGGGAGGGCAAACAGGACGAGCGTGACGACGACGAAGCATCGATTTCGTCTCATGGCAGGGGTTCCTTGAGAGACGGAAAGTCGCACAGAAAGCTGCGTGCGAAAAAGGTGGGGGAGGGTTTCTTCTTTCTCGTTCCACTATATCTGCCTGGGACTCGGTTTGGAACACCGGTTGGTGACGGCGATCGCCCGTTTTGCAATCAAATCGAGATTCCTCTTGTTTCCGAGAGGCGAAAATCGTTACCACGCTACCACGAGGTCTAACTGCCGGAATTTTGGATTCGTTGAAAGAGATTTCCCCATGGGACTAGGAAAAACTGCTCGTCTGCTAAGCGTCGTTGCGGTCATTGCAACGGTGTTTTCTCACGCCACGAAACCGGCGTTTGGAAATGATGGAAGCATGGCGACCGAACCGTATGTCGTGTTTATCGCTCAAGAGCACACGTACACACGATGCGGGCCTGCGGACGAATACTATCGAACCGATCCGCTTCGCTACGGACAAGAATTGGAGGTTTACGTTGAAACCGCTGATGGGTGGTTGGGCGTTCGGCCGCCGGAAAACAGTTTTTGTTGGGTTCCGGCGGACGCGGTCGAAATCGCCAGCGACGGCGAATCCGCCGTTGTCACCGAAGACCGAACGGTTGCCTGGATTGGGACTCATCTTGGCCGTGCTCGCTCCTTTCGATGGCAAGTTCAACTGGCCCAAGGAGAACCCTTGACCGTGATTGGCCGCAGCGAGCGGGAGGGCGCCGACGGGCCACGGTTGTGGTATCGCATCGTACCACCGAGTGGCGAGTTTCGCTGGGTACACAACACTCAAGTCGCCGAGAGTGCTGAAGAGCTGGTTGCAAGGGTGCGTCGCTCACAATCGGCCCCCTCACCCCGTGACACGCAAACGGAATTCTTACCGGCTGGTGCCACGACGGCTCGCGACGGTTTCGATGGCCGCGATCCATCAAGGGCTTCGGTTGCCGATGTTGCCACAAATGATGTGGGTCACGACGACGGATCCCGTCCACCTCGGCAAGAATCCTCTCGTCGGACCGAGCGAAATTCAACGCTTTCCCCCGTTTCCTTTGACGAGCCCCCTCAACTACAGGATCCTCGTCGTGGAGCCCCTTCGAGGTATGAGGGACCCGACGCCCCAATCGGCAGCGGCGTAAGCCAGACATGGCGTGACAAGGTTTCTGGCCAAGGTGCAAACCTTGCTGCGAATCTTCAAAACAGCGCGATGGCCGCCGTTGAATTCATGGGTCGCCCGCGATTGTCGGACATCGATACAACCGACCGTGGTGGACCGACCGCACCGAGCCAATCGATGACCGCAGCCGAAGAGAACTGGGTGGTTGGATCCTCACGAGATCGAAGCCCTGCCCTCTCCTCCGCATCGGTGGTCCAGGTTTCGGCCGAGCAACCGATCACACAACCCATCCGCCCTCCCGCTTCGTTACAAACCAACGCCCCCATCGCGAACTACCTCCCCCAAACCACTCGCTACGTCTCGGCGGACGCGGTCGCCAAGGTCCATGACGGCGTCCAAGGGGCCGATGCCGAACAGTTGAGTTTAATGTTTTCGCGATTGATGGCAGCGAGTGCTTCGGCTGCGGAGGTCGCCCCCATCGCCGAAGCAACCCGCAGAGTGGCTACGACAAGTGCCGATCCCCTGATTGCCGGCCGAGCGAAATTGCTTGCCGAACGGGTTGAGCAATACCAGCGCATCGCCGAGCGGCGTGACGGTCACACCGTCGTTCAAAATGGGGGATCGCTTCCGATTCCTACATCGCCGGTGTCGATGAATCCGACCGCCGCTGCGGCAATCGCTCAACCAACGCTTGGCCAAACTCCGTCGCTCGGTACGTTGCCGAGTCCAAGCGGCGCGACAGAATCGGGATTCTTGGTTCAAGTCTATTCGTCGCGGAAGGACAGCCCACCGTTTGCCATCACCGACAACCGCGGCCGCACGGTGGCCTATGCAACTCCGGCCCCCGGAGTGAATTTGAGAATGCACCTCAATAGCGAGATTCAGATCCACGGCACACAAACTTACTTGCGTGGTGTCAACACACCCCATATCCTGGTCTCAGAAGCGATACGCACGCCGCCACGATAAGCAGGCGGGCATGGTCGATCGCGATGGTTTCGGTTTGTTGCGAGGAGTATGCCTGTGAAAACGTCGTCAACATTATTGATCGTGTTGGCGTCGCTGGGGATGCTGCAGCCCGCAATCGCTCAGCGTACCGAGTTGCAGTACGACTTTCCCGTTGGTGAGACCTTTGGCTATCGGCTTCACGGCGAAATTAACTACGACGCCCATCTTTACTATTACAATGGCGTCGTCGAATACGAGGTCTTGCAACGGGCAGGCGATTCCATGCTGCTCAAGTTCAAGGGCCAAATGAACAGCTCGGATCATGAGGATTCCATTGAGATTCGGGCACGGGAACGAGCCTCGAGAAGCTTTGATCTGAGAGATCGTTACGCCATCGAGAAGGGACGTCGGGATCGAGACTACGATTTTCCCGGCCTGAAGTCCCAAGAGTCCACTTTCTGGTTATCAAGTAGCGGCCAAATCGAACAGGACAACGACGCATCACCCGCGGCGCTGCCCTTCTACTTTGGCGATCTGAGAACAATCGTTTTTGAACCTCTCGAGATCACAGGGAAGCCTGCCTGGGAGGTGACCCGTGCGGTTCCTGTCGGTTCGATCCTCGTGAAAGAGGAGCCGTCGCCTGATGAGTCCGAGCCGGAAACGAATGAACCCAAGCGGCCTGGCGAGAAATGGCTCGAGCAGTCGATGCAGAGGCATCAGCAGATGATGGCGAACATGATTCCGGTGCGGCGCTACGAACGCTTCGATCTGATCCCCGCAACGCAAACGATCAAGTACAAAGTCATGAGCCGGCGAGCAGACGAGTTGCTGGTTGCGAAGATGTATCAATTACAATCCGCAGCGGTGAAGTTGCCTTTCGATGGTGCTGGGCAAGCAGAATGGGTCGTCGATCGAGAAACGATGAAACCAACGTCACTCAACTTAATTGGCCAGTTTCGCGTAAACGTACAAGACAAGCTTGAAATCGCAAAGGTCAAGTTGGATTACCACTTAGCCCAAGCCGACGAACTGCAAGCATTCTATGACCGTGCACAACAAGCCGCCGATCGACAAGAAACCCAGAAGGCCGACCGGGTGGAAGCCGCCCACCGCCGTGAACAAGAGCGACTTTCGCGAGAGGCCCAACGCAAACCAACGCGGTTGGAACTGAACGAAGTGATGACCCTACTGGAGAGCGATCGATTCAGCGAAAAGCATCAAGCGATGGTTTTCTTGATCGAGCACCCGCTTGCCAAGCGAACTCGTTTGCTTGTCCGCAAACTCGAACAGATGGCCGAGGAAGATGATTTTCTTCTTCGTCGCGATTTCGAGAAGCTTGAGGAAACCTGGGAAATGGATTTCCTTGGCCAGCCCTGACAGGGTTACAATCGTGTCATTCGCTCGCCTCCGAAAGCTGCCCCTCCTTGCCCGCAGCTTCACATGTACCGGAATCTCGTTAGCTCGCGTTTGACGTGGATCGGCCTTGCTCTTTTGCTGCCTTGCTCTCCGCTGCTGTCTGCCGAGGATCTTGCGATGAAGAATTGGCAGACGGAATTTGACCAGAAAATCATGCCCATCCTCCGCGATCGGTGCATCGATTGTCACACGGGTGACGACGCCGATGGCGGCTTGGATCTCGCGGTCTTTCATGCATGGCTTGATTCACGCCCCAGCCAAGACTTGTGCACTCAGTTGGCAACGGACGAAACGACATCATGGTACGCGGGGTATGTGATGTGTCGGCGGCTCACGCAAACCGAATACCTCAATGCAGTACGGGACGTGGTTGGTATCGAGGTTGATCCACGGTTGGAAGTTCCATCCGACGGAGCGGGTGGCGAAGGGTTTGACACCAACGGTTCAACGCTTTTTACATCGCCCATTCTGTTGGCTGGTCGTGGCGGTGACAGCACAGGCGACCTTCAACTGTAGCTTGCCGTCATGATTCCCAACCGTAGGTTGCTTGTTGGCGAAAACCTTGCACTGAAATCGTCCCGTTTGCCTTCAGACTGAGGGTCGAATAGCCGTTGTTGTCGGCTCCAGAGCCTTCGACCATGGCGACCAACGTGCAGTAGTGAATCCCTCCGATGTCCTTCACGTCGTTCTGGTGACTGTGTCCTTGGAATACCGCCAATACTTTGTTTGAAGCTTCGAGCACCCGGCGCACCTCAGCACCGTTCTTGACTCCATGGTGACTGGTCACATCGAGTCGCTGATGCGCGAAAACGATCACTCGATTGCAGGCGGACTTCAAGTCCGCTTCCAACCACTCAAGCTCAGCAGCCGGGACATTGGCATCGGTCCAGACCGAATTTTTGCGTCCATACGGTTGGCCATCGCTGCGAAAACAAGAGTCGAGAACGACAAAGTGAACGCCGCCTCGATCAAAGGAATAGTACGACTTTTCCTGACCGACGCTGCCAAGGAACTCTTCCTTACGGAGGGTGTCAACGCAATGATTCCCCAGCACATAATGTCGGTCCCGTGCGATGGCCGAAAACGGCCGATCAATCGTGCTCAAATAACGCAGCTCGGTTTCAACGGAATCGGCAGCGTCGATCAAGTCCCCCAGCTCGACAACAAATGCAGGTTTGTCCTGTTCGAACTGCAATGCCGCTTCTTCGAGCTTGTTTAGGGTTTCGCGATAGTGTCGAGTCCCCGCCGGTGGCTTGTCCGCAAAGTGCAAATCGGTGAGAAGTCCAATTTTTAATGTCGAGTCGATTTCCTCGGCAATTAGCGTGGAAGGAGCGACTGCCGCTGTCGCCATGATTAACGTTCCGTTTTGCAGCACAGATCGGCGGCCCAATCGTTGATGGTTGCTATTCATTGATCCCATTCGATGTGGTGTTGATTCCGATGAACTTGTTGGATGCGAATTTCAAGGTAATCTGAAAAGATCTTTTCCAACGATTGTCTTCATGTGGAGAAAGAAATGCAAACGGGATGATTGCCAAGGGGAAATCGGGTTTTGCCCTTCGGCTTGGAACGGCAGCTCCTATTGAGGAGGTCGTACGTTTGATGAAAGGTTGTTCCGTGACGAAACGCGGAACCTCAGAGAGCAGAAACGAAAAAAGCCTCGCTGCTTGGCAGCGAGGCTTTTCTAAGCATGGAAGGTTAGCGGACCAACACGGAATTCGGTTCTTCGGTCGTGATCAGTCTTTCCTCAGCAGGGCAGAACGGCGAGGCGGCACTATTACGGCCTCGCGGCGTTCACGCATAGCGATCATCCACGTCGAACGAACTTCGCTGATGCCGGTGTTAGCCGATCTCCTTTTCGTATCGTTAGGCTAACATCAAAACCAGATTCGGATTGAAAAAGGAACACAGAAATGGTCGTGGCGACGGGCCAGTCGTCGCCCGGCTAAAAAACTTGGTGGATCAAGCACTTGCCCCTCCCTTTGTTGTTTCTTCGATCGCTGCAAAGTTGTACTCGCTGTTGATATTAAACAATACCCCGTGAGCGGCCTTGTGCTGGAGTTAGCGGATCATTTCCAACCAGAAACCTGAATCGTGAACGGCATTCGCCAATCAGGCAAACTCTGCCTTTTGGAAAAGCTGGAATGGCATCTGGACACTACTTCGGCGACAACCCAGGCGACTTCTGCTTCTTTTCGATCACCGGCGTCTCTTTGGCGTTTCCCCAATCGTTCCAACCAGCGTAGTAAATGCTGACGTTCCTCATGCCCATCAGTTCAAGTCCGAAAGCCATCACGGATGCTCGTCCGCCTGATTGGCAATGGGTTGCAGTCGGTCGTTGCGGATCGACTCCTGCCAACGCGAACAGTTCGCTGAGTTCGTCGGCAGACTTGCAAATTCGAGCAGCGTTCTTGCTCGAATGATCATCATAGACAACAACCTGAGACTCGGGGCCGATCCCAAGATTGCCAATGCGTTTGGACCAAGCCGTTGCATCGTCTCCCATCCCGAAGGCATCTTTCCAGGTTTCGTGATCGACCCAAACTGCATCGGGAATATGGGATTGCTCGTAGTCTTCCTGTGGCCGAGCATCCAACACAAGGTAGGTATCCGGTGACTTGGCCAACTCGGTTGGGTCAAGCAACAAGTCCGAGCGTGGGTCGGAATTGCCTGCTGCTAACACGGTGTTGGCAAGGCAGAGAGCGACGATCGCGAAAGTCGTTGATTGAATGATTGATTGATCTCGTGTCGGAGGCATCGTTGGCGTGCACACAGTACGAACGCCTAGTTGAAACGTCGGCTGTCGGAGCATCCGTTCCCCGATCACCGAAGCGATCTGCTTCGGTTCCATCTTTCTGACAAGGTAGACATGACCCTTGCTATCCAACCGCCTTATTTCGACAGTTTCTTTTTGGCCGTCACCAATCCTTTCGAGATCGTCTCGGCGGACTCGGTCGCATCCATTGCGGCAAGCACCAGAAAGGCCTCGCTCAAGACTCGCTTCGTTTCCGCAGCCGAGATCGCGGTTTTCTCGGTGTCAACTCGACGGGACACTTCGTTGTAAAAGTCGTTCAGTTTCATCGTAGGGATCCTTTCATACGTGCAGAAGGTTCTAGCCAGTTTGGCAAGAGTCTATCGTGGTTATCGCCTAATCAAGCGAGAATGCCAACCCGTAACTCAGCCGAGGCATCGGTAAGTCGCTGGCAACCCGGCACTGCCAACCGAATGCTGCACAAAGGCTACGCAGCGGATACAATCGAACAAAGGACCAGCGAACGATATGGCCAGCCTGCTGCCATTGCGACTGCGTCTTGAAACCCCTGATTAGAGACAATCAATGTATTTCGATGTAGATGGTCACGCGAGGGCCTGTGGACGATTCACTGGCCCTGGATCGCATCGCGATTGGCGAGTTTTGCCACTTGCCCTGATCCTGTGCATTGCAACTGTCTCCGTTGGTTTGGCGGATGATTTCACTCGTTTTCGGGGCGACGACGCAACCGGTGTCGCGAGTGACGATCCTCGACTGCCGTCGCAGTGGAGCAGAACCAAGAACGTCGCTTGGTCAAGCGACGTTCCTGGACAGGGATGGGGAAGTCCGATCGTCGTTGGCGACCGCGTGTTTGTTTCGTCGGTGGTTGCGGACGAAGAGAACGTCAAGCCGAAGGCGGGATTGTATTTGGGTCAAGGCGTCCGTGATCCGGCGAAAGGAATTCATCACTGGATGGTTTATTGTTATGACCTGACCGATGGCAAAGAACTCTGGAAACACGAAGCGAAGGCGGGGCGTCCGGTCGTGCCGCGACACCCGAAGAGTTCCTATGCGGCTGAGACCCCTACCAGCGATGGCGAGCGGCTATACGTCTTGTTCGGCGACGTTGGCTTGTATTGCTACGACCTCGACGGAACACTGCTTTGGTCGAACCCGATTGAACCGAAAAAGACAAACATGGATTATGGTGCAGCGGCATCGCCAGTTGTGCATGACGGACAAGTTTTCGTTGTCTATGACAACCTGGAAGATTCCTGGATCGCCTCATTCGATGCGAAAACAGGCGAACAAAAATGGCGGACGAAACGCAACGAAACCCATTCGTGGGCCACGCCCCTGGTCTGGGGAAACGACCAACGGACCGAGATCGTTGTGCCGGGCAACCGGATGAACCGCAGCTATTCTCTGGACGGCGACTTACTTTGGGAATTTGATGGCGACATGTCCATCTTGGTCATTCCGTCGCCCTTCGCCGCGCATGGTATGTGTTACCTTGCCTCGGGATACGTTGGCGATTCGCACCGACCTACGTTCGCGATACGTCCAGGAGCGGCTGGCGATTTGAAGCCGGAGAGCAATTTTGCAGCAAACGAGTTCATCGAGTGGTATCAACCAACCGCGTCAGCCTACAACACCTCCCAACTCGTGTACGGCGACTATCTCTACACGGTCTATGACCAGGGCTTCATGACGTGCCACAACGCCAAAACAGGGGACGAGGTTTACGGGAAGCACCGATTTTCACCGGGCGGTTCGTTTACTTCGTCGCCCTGGGCATACAACGGCAAAATCTTTTGCCTGAGCGAAGAAGGACGGACCTATGTGATCAAGGCCGGTGACAAATTTGAAATTTTGAATACCAACCCACTTGATGAGTTTTGCATGGCGACTCCGAGTGTGGTTGGCGGACGATTGTTGATTCGGACGCTGACGAAGTTGTACTGTCTGACGGAGAGGTAGGGAAAAATCGACACTTTTCAGAAACACCACCCTCAAGGAATGATCCTGACCATCCAAAACACGACAGCAACCCAGATCGTGTTGAACGCTTCAAAAACGTCTGGCCTTGCCCGGTTGAGGAAATCCAAGGCACACTTGCTTCAGCAGCCAACTGGGGAACACTGGACATGTTCGGTGGCGTTATGGCCTCGGACGAGCACTCCAAAGCGGTACTGTTTGAGGCGTCAATTTCGTCTCAGTGAACTAATTGATGAAGAATGTCCAGTACGCCTTCAACTTCCTCGTGTGGCGAAACATAGGCGGCTGCCTTGGTGATTTCGGCTTCAGAATTCGCTGGACATCCGAACCACGAAACACGCTCAGCGATAAACCGATCACCCATCGTATCGCCGATCCCTGCTGTTCGTTCCGGTTGAATCCCCGTCTGAATCATCAATCGATCGATCGCCGTCGCCTTACTGATGTGCTCTAGATCGCAATTGATATAGAGCCACGTCATCGAGACTCGAATCGGCCAGTTCCGCTTCTGAAACTCTTCGGCAATCTTCCCCAGTCCCGAAATGTTGATTGGGGCGTGTGACTCCGGCGACAGACAGCCGTCGATGTCACAGATGACGAGATCGTACTTCCCGGTTATTCGAAACGGCATGGTTGCAACTTTCTGAGAAACTCTGGATCGGATTCAGACGATTCTCGTCCGTGTGATTCCGATCGACAACCACAGCAAGAGCAATTGAGTGATCATGATCAGCTTCTACAGGGACGAGACGCCAAAGCCTGAGGTGCCGCGGAGCGGCGACGAAGTGAACATTGAATCGCTTATCTTGCAGATTTCCCCAACCACTCAGCGACCCCGGCTTCTTGCGAACCTACGCTTCGGCTGCAAGTTGATCTTGCTGGAGATTGCTTGATCCCGAGAAACACAAAGCTGCAAAGGAAAGCCGACAACTTTGCCAACGGATCGCGATCGTCAAAAAAATCGCCAATATCGAGTAAAGCAATGGGGACATCGCCAAGGACGCAGCCACAATACCGCGATGGGTAACTCGTACCAATTGCGTTGGGACTTAGTAAGTTTTTTTCCACAGGGAGGGCATCGCTTACTCATTCTCTTCTCTTTCACAACAATCACAGTCGGCATCGTGCGAGAAACAACTATCGGATTTCCAATTGTGAGCGGCAAGACGCTGGTGCACCCATCCGCTCTTCAAGTGGCGCCATCCTGTTAGGCTCTTCAAATCGTGATCTGTTGCGTGGTGGGGCAAGTCCTTGTCCAACAACCCTAGCTCCAATCTAATCAAGTTGCTGGACAAAAATGCTAAAGTTTTCCGGCGTCACTCGCGGTTTTTTTGGGTGACCGATGAAGGCACGATTCTACCTCAACCCTCCCCTCCCCGAAAATGGCCGCTCGCCGCGCGTTAGCCCCAGTGCGACATCGTGTCCCGTTTGCGGTGCAGTACCCGTTCCAACTGCGCTGTCGATCGGCGTGCGTCCCAACTACCGACCGACTGTTAACTCGATATACTGATGACACAAGAGAGTCACGGCCAACCGTCAGGCCCAAACTCATTTGTTTCCATCCTTTCACAACCACCGAGCGGCCCATGCCGGGAAAGAAATCTTAAGCAAACGGACCCAAAGGTGCTCCGCTGATCGTAGGCGTCGGTGCCTCTGCGGGAGGGCTTGATGCGTTCGGAGAACTGTTGCAACATCTTGGACGATGTGAAGGCTTGGCGTTGGTGTTTGTTCAGCACCTTGATCCATCCAGTAGTTCGCTGCTTCGTGAATTGCTCCGTACGGCGACCGAAACGAGAGTGATCGAAATCGCCGGTCGAAGAAAATTGAAACCGGGCTGCGTTTACATCGCTCCTGCTAGACAGTTCCTTGAAATAAAGAATGGTGCCGTTCGGCCCGTCGTGCCCGACACCGATGAGAGTCCGCTCACCGCAGTTGACCATTTTTTTCATTCGCTAGCCGAAGATCAGGCTGGGCGTGCTGTTGGCATCGTGCTTTCTGGGTCCGGAAGCGATGGCACCGTTGGGCTGAAGGCGATCAGTGACGCCGGAGGGCTGACGTTCGCCCAAGATTCCGCCTCGGCGAAGTTCGACAGCATGCCGCGCAGTGCCGCCACGACTGGCGTTGCCGATCACGTTTGTCGTCCCCGTGAGATTGCGGCGGAACGGTTGCGGTATGCCGCACATGTTGAGGAGTTTGTCGGCGTTATTGACAAGGATGGGATCTTGCTGGAAATCGATGACCGCTCGCTCGAAATCGCTCGTTCGCGTCGCGAAGAAGTGATCGGACGTTTCGAACCTTACCGCTTGATCGAAGATGTGCGAAGTATCATGGCGGTCCGCGCGACGGAGAGCGGGTTGACACTGGAAGTCGAGTATGACGGCAAGATCCCAAAGGTCATTCAGTCGGATGCAAATCAGCCCCGACGAAAAGGTTTCACGTTGGCAAAGACGGTTGAATGGACTTCAGCGATTTTTCGGCGATGGTTGCACGTTGACGCTAGACGTACCTGAACTGTTCTCGACTCAACCATTCACTTCCGTTCAGATCGACAGTTTTTATATGGCCCAGACGCCAAAGACTCATGGGTTCATGTATCGTGGCGTAGTGACGAAGTGAACATGAATCCGTTAGCTTCCAGTCGTCCCCAGCCACTCAGCGACCTTGGCGTTTTCTACCGTGTCGTAACCGGGTATGAACGGTTTGATGTCTAGGATGGGTGTGCCATCGAAGGCATCGGTTTTCTCGATCTCGATCACATTGTCTTTGATCGACAAGATTTTACAGAGGGTTAAGGCGATGAGATTCGGTCGAAAAGGGGATCGAGTTGCAAACACACCGGTAAGCGGATTGTCTTTGTTGCCTCTCGGATGAACCTGGAGGATCGCTCTTTTCTCAGGCGTATCATTGTTGCTGAACCACCAAAAAACTTGGATATGGGAATAGCCGCCCAGTCCCAGCAAACCAGCTTGGAACTTCTTATCAACGACGATTCGAGTCTGGCCATCAGTACTCTTGAAATGCCCAATGGGATGAACAACGAACGATGGTTCAGACATCTCAGGCGGCTCCTCTGCGAGAGTCGTTGAAGAAGCAAATGATACGGCGGCAATTGAAACAGCAAGGATCAGATGGAATGGTTTCATTGTTCTATTCCTGTTCGAGGTGGGGTGTTGCAGTTCTGGGCAATCCATTTTCAGCCATTGGGTTGCGGACACAGCATTGGAACTTCCGATTGCCTTTCCTTCGATCTTCTGGTCTGCCTGCCTGATGCGACGAGAAAAGTATATCGAAAACGAGCGAATCAAATGGTGCCTTGCGCATTTCCGGCTTGCACTTTGTTTTTCTCGTGATCAAGCGACCTCCAGCAATACCAATTGGCTACGGAGGCATTTATTCTTGAAAAAGTCCATGCCCCCTTTAGTGAGGAAGGCGATAGCTGACTTGGTGAAGTTGCCCTCTTTCCAAACCGCAGCCAATTGCTTCCTGAGAGGCGATTTCATGCCAATGTCAGATAGAGCAATCGTTTGTTGGTTCTGTGAATCGGTTATCATGAACTCTTCCGGCTGAATTGAATGTTCCAGTCTATCCAAGTGAGTGAAAGCTTCTAGGGCCTTGTATTTACAAACCATCTGCTTCCCACGGATAAGCAACACCATGAGCAATAACCCCCAGCAGCATCATCGACCACCCCGCGGTCAGTGGTCACTACGATCTATCGCTGGTTAGTCTGATGTCGAGCAACGCAAAGGCATTACAATGAATCGTGTGCGAGAAATCGCAGAGGTATTGCTGCATTCAAAATAGCTTGAGAAACAATGGTGTTAAGACTGGTCGATGATCAAAAGCCAAAACAATCCTAAGTCGTTGCCAATCGCTTCTCGGCTTGCACGGGGTTCACATACGATAAACAAAAAAGCCTCGCTGGGTGACAGCGAGGCTTCTAGTAACTTAAAAGATTGGCAGACCAACACGAGATTCAGTTCGTCGTTTGTGATCCTTGTTTGCCTAGCAAGGCAGAACGGCAAGGCGGCACTCGGGCGGCCTTGCGGCGTTCGGAATTTGCGATCATCGTTTCGTTGAACGCTTCTGTGCTGGTACCATCACGGCAAACCATGCACTTGATGGCAAAAGCGGCAGTTACGGTTTACGAAACTGCGGTTAAAAACAGTCAAGACGATCCCGGCGAATGATGTTAATCACTTTCTAACGTCACGAAGCTTCACTGTAATCATCGGGCTGAAGAACAGAACCAAGAGTCCGATTGGCATCAACCCACCATTCAGCACGTTGTAGTCAGCACCCAGCCGTTCCCACGATAATCCCACAACGAGTCGTCCAAAACACAACTCGAACGTCACGGTAAAAAAGAGCCAGATGGCTCCCACCATGAGTAGTTCCAAGCGGCTCTTGGCTCCGATCCAGCGGATGGTGAAGTAGGCGATTGCAAGGATGATGGCGGAACCCGTGAAAACACCGATCTGGTTGGATCGAAACTCACCGACATTTGGGACAAGGATGATCGCTCGAAGGATGCCGTGAATGATCTCGGCAAGGATGATGATCACCCAAATGGTGATTCCTTTGGCGATGATCTCAAATCTCGTACTTTGCTTTTCTGATTCCATCACTCTTGTTGAGCCAATACTTGCAAATTTGAAGGTGAGTAAATGAGCAGTGACTTCCTTCTAGGGGACCGTCCGCAAATAAAGTATCGAACTGCTATAGGAGAAAAACACCTATTTCGTCGATAATGCGTTGATGCAAGACGCACATATTATTGAAGGACTAGAACTTAAGTTTAATTCTCTCGTCGGGGACTTGGGCCATCAGAGCTCGGATAGAAGAATGGGGAACCGGATCGTTTAAACGCAAACTCAATCAACAACCACCCCAACACAACAGTCACTTGACAGCAGCAAACATTTCATAGAAGTGGACGAGGCCACGAGTCCTGCAACACGGGACTCGTGGCCTCGTCCACTACCAAAGTCGTCACTTGTTGTTCACGCGATGCTTACCGCCGCGTTACAAACCACCCTTCGGGTGGGTCGGGCAGGTTGAAGGCCTCGTGGTAATCACGCTGTTTTTGTTCGATCCATACCATCGTCTTTTGATACATCGGCGTTGGATGTTGGCGAATCGCTTGACGAGCGAGTTTTTTAGCTTGCGAGAAATCTTGAGCCGCGGCCGCGGCCAAGGCCAAGTTGTGAACCGCCGCGGACTGCATCGGGTGCTGCTCGGCCACTTGCTTCCAAATCTGCTCTGCCCCAGCCCAATCGCCGGTTCGTGCTGCCGCATTCCCGCGGCGAACCGCTTGGCTGCCCGGCATCCACCTTGGCACCGCTAAGGGCACTTTTTCTCGTTCGATCGACGGGGTAATCAGCCGGTAAGTTTCGCGGACCGCAGCCGTTACCAGCCGATCGGTCGGATCGGGCATCAAGACCAAGTCGGGATATCGTTCGATCGCGAACTGCTCGTCAATCACAACGGGCCGGCCGCTTGAGGGGTTTTGGTTGTCCATCGAGGTTAAACGCCAAGACATGATCAGCCGGTCGATTGAGTCTTTTTTTTGCCCATAGTCGCGCTGGGTCAGAACCTCGCCGCGAAGCATGTAGTCATAGCCTTCACGACGGGCGACCGATGCCAATGCCACGTCGCTGGTCTGATCGTCGATGGCCGACACCAGCTGAATCGCGGTCTTTGCTTGCAATTTTTCGGTATTGACCAGTTTCAGTTGCCGGCCGGTATCATTGGGGGGGGAGGCCAGTAGTCTTTCGTGGATTCGGTCGGCGATCTCCTCTGGCCCCGCCACTTTGGAGACGGCCACCCGTTTACCGACCGCGGATTGAACGATCGGAGGCTGCCAAAAATGGATCGGAGCGCGCACGCCGCAGCCACTGAGCAACAAAACAACGAGCGCACACGAAAGAGGCGCCAAGGGCAACCGAAGAAAATCGACAATCGTGCGGAGGATTTGCATGATGAACGACCTGTAGCGTTCCATCCACCAACGAGTCAACCGTAGTCGTCCGCGTGACTCCTTTAGGTCAGCCCCTCCTTTTCCTAGAATCTGCCACTTCACAACCCCTTTCCAAATACTATTTCGCCAAAGCGATCCTCGCCATGCCCCGATACAATCCTGCCGAAATCGAACCTCGCTGGCAAGCTTTCTGGGACGAAAACCGCACCTTCGCCACTCCCGAGGTCCCCACGGGCAAGAAACGCTACGTTTTGGACATGTTTCCCTACCCCAGCGGTGATGGGCTGCATGTCGGGCATCCCGAAGGCTATACGGCGACCGATATCGTTTCCCGGTTTGCTCGGATGCGAGGTGAATCGGTGCTGCATCCGATGGGTTTTGACGCTTTCGGCTTGCCGGCCGAAGAACATGCGATCAGCACCGGCGAACACCCGCGAATCCAAACTCAGCGAAACATCGACACGTTTACGCGGCAACTCAAAATGCTCGGGTTCAGCTATGACTGGACCCGCGTTTTGGCGACGACGGACGAAGCCTACTTTCGCTGGACCCAGTGGATTTTCACGGTCCTTTACGATACGTGGTTCGACAACGAGGTTCAGAAGGGTCGGCCGATCTCCGAGTTGCCGATTCCCGAAGACGTTCAGAGCGCAGGCCGCACGGCGGTCGAAGGCTATCGCGATTCACACCGCTTGGCCTATCAAGACGATGCGTTGGTCAACTGGTGCCCTGCTCTCGGCACGGTGCTGGCCAACGAAGAAGTCCAAGACGGCAAGAGCGAACGAGGTAGCCATCCGGTCAAACGCATTCCGTTAAGACAATGGATGTTACGAATCACCTCCTACGCCGAGCGCCTGCTTGATGGGCTGGATGACCTCGATTGGCCAACCGGAATCAAAAAGCTTCAACAAGATTGGATCGGTCGCAGCACCGGCGCAGAAGTCGATTTTTTTCTCGGCGATCTGTCCGAGTTTGAGTCTTGGAAAACAAGCCGCACAGCATCGGGAATGCCTAACACCGTGATTGACTCGGCGCTACGTGTCTACACGACACGGCCCGACACGCTTTTCGGAGCAACCTACATGGTGGTCTCCCCAGAGCATCCGCTGATCAAGCGTTTGGCTACGGCGGAGCAAGCCGACGAAGTCAAAGCGTATTGTGAAAAGGCATCCTTCAAATCTGACCGCGAACGGACCGAAGGCGATCGGCAAAAAACAGGTGTCTTCACCGGATCGCATGCGATCAACCCCGTCAATCAACAACCGATCCCGATTTGGGTCGCCGATTACGTGCTTGCGGGCTATGGCACCGGAGCGATCATGGCGGTGCCTGCTCATGATGAACGCGACTTTGAATTCGCCAAGCAATATGATTTGAAGGTGATCCCCGTCGTTGACCCAGCGGTCGACCATCCCAACCGTGAGGCGATTCTCGCCGGGGATGTGTGCTTTGTCGCCGAGGGCAAAGCGATCAACAGCGCGGAGTTTGACGGAAAGACTACGGCCGAGGTCAAAGCGAGCGTCACCGCGTCGCTTGCGCAAGCGGGGATGGGGGCCGAAGCGGTCAATTACAAACTGCGTGATTGGTTGTTCAGTCGCCAGCGATTCTGGGGCGAGCCCTTCCCGATCCTGCACGAGCTTGATGCGAATGGGAACGCGACGGGGCTGAAACGTGCAGTTGATCCAGCCGATTTGCCCGTACGCCTTCCGGAGCTTGAAGATTTCAAGCCACACGGTCGCCCCGAACCGCCACTTGCCAAAGCTGATGACGATTGGTTGTACGTCACGATTGACGGCGTACGTTATCGCCGCGAAACCAACACAATGCCCCAGTGGGCCGGATCGTGTTGGTATTACCTGCGCTACATTGATCCCAACAACGATCAGTGCTTCGTCGATCCGGAAAAAGAAAAGCAATGGATGCCCGTCGATTTGTATGTCGGAGGCGCCGAACACGCCGTGCTGCATTTGCTGTATTCGCGGTTTTGGCACAAAGTGCTCTATGATCGTGGTCACGTCAGCACGCCAGAACCGTTCGGCCGTTTGATCAACCAAGGCATGATTCTTGGCGAAGTCGAATTTTCCGGCTATGTCGATGGCGATGGTGAACCGGTGTCTTCAACCGATGTGCGTCGTGATCGTGAAGGAGGTCATGTCAGTGTCAACGGACAACCCGTTGAATCGGTCGTGGTCGACGAAGACGACGTGGAAAAGCAAGGCGAAGGCTTTGTGCTGAAGTCCAAAAAGCAGATCAAAGTCGACAGCCGTGCTCACAAGATGTCCAAGAGCCGAGGCAATGTCGTGAACCCTGACTTGGTCGTCCGTGAATACGGTGCGGATGCGCTGCGGCTCTATGAAATGTTCATGGGGCCCTTGGAAGCGACGAAGCCGTGGGCCATGACAGGTGTTGGTGGCGTGCGCAACTTCCTCGACCGAGTGTGGCGCATGATCATCGATCAAGACGCAGACGAGTTGACGGTCGTCGACGCGATCGTGGAGGAGCCCTGCGACCAAGACCAATTACGAGTGCTGCATCAAACGATCCGCAAGGTCACCGAAGACTGCGAATCACTCAGTTTCAACACGGCGATCGCCAAGATGATGGAATGCACCAATTTCTTTACGCGAAGCGAAAAACGCCCCAAAACAGCGATGCTGACCTTTCTTAAACTCCTCTCACCGTTTGCTCCCCATTTGTGCGAAGAGCTCTGGCAGTTGTTAGGCCAAGAGGGTTCCATCTCGAAGCAAGCTTGGCCAGTCTGGGACGAGTCGGCGTTAGTCGAAAGCAGCATCGAAGTCCCCGTTCAAATCAACGGGAAGATCAAGGCCAAAATCAACGTACCTCCCGATATCAGCAAAGACGACTTGGCCAAAATCGCACTGGCAGACGAAAAGGTTGCGGCGTTGATCGAAGGCAAGACGATCATCAAACAAATCGTCGTCCCAGGACGGTTGGTGAACCTAGTCGTCAAATAGTTGGCTTTGGACCTTTCTGGCTGCTACCCTACTCAAAAACGAGCGAGAACCTGCTCATGCGACCATGGATCTTAGCCGAAACCAATTACGCGAACGTTTCGCAGGTGAAGTACGAAGTCGCGGTCTTGCCGTTCGGAGCGACCGAGCCGCACAATCTGCATCTGCCCTACGGAACGGACACGTTCGAGGCCGATGCGATTGCAACGCTGGCTTGCGAGGCTGCCTGGAAGCAAGACGCAAAGGTCTTCATGTTGCCAACTCTTCCGTATGGTACCGAGACCAACATGGCGAAGTGTGCCTTGGCCATGAACGTGAACCCCAGCACCATCGGCTTGGTGATTCGCGACTTGGTCGAATCGCTATCGAGACATGGCATCAAAAAGGTGGTCCTGCTCAATGGCCATGGTGGCAATGAATTCAAACCGCTGATTCGTGAACTGATGGGGCAAACCTCATCGCATCTCTTCCTCTGCAATTGGTTTCGGGAACTCACCGCAGATGTGCAGCCAGAGATCTTTGACGATCCAGGTGACCACGCCGGAGAGATGGAAACGTCCCTCGGATTGGCCTATTTTGGTCACTTGGTCCGCAGGAACGACGACGGTTCGTTGGCGGCCGACGAGGGATCGGTCAAACCAGCGCGGCTTCGTGCAATCCAGCGAGGCTGGGTCAACCTTTCGCGTCCATGGCATTTGTTGACAACCAACACCGGTTGTGGAAACCCGCATCCCGCATCCGCCCAAAAGGGAGAAATGCTGATGCAAGTCATGGTGGATCGCTTGTCAAGTTTCTTGGTGGAATTGGCAGCATCCGAACTCGACGAGACGTTCCCGTTTTAGAGTATTTTTAGGTAGGACATCGGTCTCAAACGCAAGGTAAAGGGGGCAGGCACGAATAGTGCGAAGCACCCTTCAGCCCACTTGGCTATTCGTACCTGCCCCCTTCTCCGATCAGCTCCCACATCATTTACAAAAATGCACCAGATCAGTGGTCCGCTTCATCCAGCTTCACGGCCGTTCCGTAGGCGAGCATCTCCGCTGCTCCGCCCATAATGACCGAAGTCGAGAAGCGAACGTTGACGACCGCATCGGCGCCGAGTTCCTTTGCTTCGGCAACCATCCGATCGATCGCCTGTTCACGAGCTTCGCCCATCAGCTTGGCATACTCGTGAATTTCGCCACCGACGATGTTGCGGAATCCTGCGATGATATCGTTTCCGATATGCCGAGCGCGTATCGTGTTGCCACGGACAAGCCCCAGAGATTCCGTGATGGTTCGACCGGCAACTTGTTCGGTTGTTACCACATTCATTAGATCTTTACCTCGTTGTATTTGTCCGTCTTATAGGAAATGATCCGCTGCCGCGCAACCGACAGGAATAGAAACAGGACGCCGAACCAAATCGCACTGATGGGCAATTTGATGTGAAGGGGTACATCGTTATCGATTGCGAACTCCCAGATCGCTAGGCTCAAGATCCAAGCGATCCCAGAGATCAACAGCGTCCAGCCGATTCCACGGCTCAAACGTGCAGGTCGGTCATTCATCATCTTCTCCCATCTTTCGTGATCCAGTTCGGATACAACATAACCATTCGAAACAGCCGCTTTGATTTCTTTCATTGCCGCCAGCTCTTCTCGACAGCTTTCGCAGGAACGTAAATGCACCTCAACGCGTTGGTGATCGCCCTGAGTCAATTCACCATCCAGGAAGCCGGAGAGGCGTTCGTTGATTTGGTTACAACTGGACATGCTTGTCTCGTCCCCCTGTGTGGGAAATCTGTTCTCGCAACTTTTCTCTCGAACGATGCAGCCGTGACATGACGGTGCCCGGCGAAATACCGAGCACGTCCGCAATCTCTGCATAGCGGAGTCCATGAAAATCTCGTAACAATAAGATCTCTCGCGATTCTTCGGAAAGTTGGTTTAATGCGTCGCGGACAATGTCCACCCCTTCCTTCTTAACGAGGTTGTCTTGGGGCAACCCCGAAGAACGATCGAGTGGGTCAAAATCTGATCCAGCGGAAACGGGCTGTGCCTTGCGTCGCATGTCCATGCAGCGGTTCTTGACGATCCGTAAGAACCAAGACTTGAGGGATCCGCGTCCCGAATCGAACGAAGCATGCTTGCGGAACAACTGGTGCATCGCGTCTTGAACCGCATCCGCTGCATCTTCTCGATGACTTAGCAATCGCAGCGCCAACGTGAATCCCTGGTTTCCCAGATCTTTCAGATCCTCGTTCGATAACGTTGCGATGTGGTCCATTTCAGGTCTGCCGTTTTGGAAAGCCCACGGCAACTTGCCGTCTCTGCCCACTACTACGATCAAAAACGAGTTCTATTCCCAAGAAAATTTCAAGAGTTTTGAATTGGACATGCGATGCGAGGTTTTGGCACCGCAACACCAAGTCAGGGAGCGTTACAGTCGATGCCGTCGAGCAACACGGCTTCTGGCCGATCCCTGGCCCTAGATTTGCACACAAACCGTCGTCGATGTTACCACAAAGCCGAGATCCAGATATTCAACTTGTTGCCTACAACGCCGATGATGACGTGCTTAGAATGCTGTCTCTCGTTGCTGTTGGCTGAGAAGGTTGATGAGCCCCTCCGTGACGGCTTGCTCCGTTTCGCCTGTTTGCTGACGGCTGAGGTAGTTGATCGTCATCAGCGCGTCAACGGCAGTGAGTTTTCCATCGCCGTTGCAATCGTAGTAGGGCGCGGGATGGTGCGTCGCATCAATCTCGCAAAGCTTGCCCGTTTCGGGATCGCTAAAGTAGCGATCGACAAGCTCGTTGATGAGGAGTAACGCATCGCCGGCAGTCACTTTCCCGTCGTCATTGATGTCTTCATGTAGCCTCGGGTTCTGCCATCCAGCAAGGAGCGGCGGTGGCACCATTGACAATGCATTGATCACTCGCACGGCATCCTCGGCCGTGAGCTTCCCATCATTAGTAACATCGAAGTAGGGTGGTGGGTGAACGGTGGATGTGACGGTAACAAGGGTGCCTGTTAGGTGATGACTGTAGCGACGGTCGGTTAGCTCGTTGATGATCAGCAGTGCGTCGTAGGGACTGATTTTGCCGTCGCCGCTTACATCGACCGACAGGTCGGCATTGTGCCATGTCAGCGTGTTCGTGCTTTCAAGCAAGACATTGCTGACCTGTGTACGACTGGTGTCTTCACCGAATCCGATCAGATCATAGAATACAGTGACGGCCGTTTCGGATATGAACTCGGGCAGTGCTGCTGTCACACGAATCGGAGCGGCCAGATCCGTGATCTTGTCGCCACTGTCCGTGATTCCCTCCACAGTGACGCCCGAGGCAAACCGAGTCGTGCCATCGGGTGCGATGTTCAGTATCGCGTCACCACCTGCAAGTCCAACCATTTCATCGCTGATCGATTGGATTGTATTTGTGGATAGAATCGCAACTTCGAACGCCTCGCTGGGATGATCGCCTTGGCCGACATCCAAGGTGATGCCGCCGAGCGTAAATGAGACGGAGCGGGTACCTTGCGGCACAACGAACGTTTGCGACAGGTCGCTGATCATGCCAACACTTTCGCTGATCGTTGCTTGGTTGTCCGCAACTCGAATATCGCCGACCATCGTCCAACCGAAATCGGCTGCATCGGGATGGGTTTGCGTGAACCTTCCATTGGTCACCCCATGCGAGATGCCATCATTGGCGGCCAATAAGGCTTCGCGAATGGGGGTGAAACCAATCACCGCCGCAGTCAAGTCGCCATCAACCGCTAGGCTCGCGAATCCGAATTGACTTGAATCTAGCGCCGCGGCGATCGAATCGACTTCCGCGGGGGACGGCGTTTTGCGCACCCCGAGCTGGATCGATCCGGCCATCAGCAACGACGCGTGTCGGCTGGAATCCAATTCGCTACCGCTCGGATCCAACCATAGCGTCTCGGTCGATGTGGCGACATATTGCCTGCCTTGGCGATTGGACGCTTGATTCAAATCGAACCCATCAAAGGACTCCGTGAAGCCGTAGAGGTGCCCCAGTTCATGTTGCATGACCGACAAGACGTCAAAGCGGCCAATCGCTGGATCCTCGCTGGCTTTCATGATTCCGTCTGTGTCGACCAAAAACTCGGTATCGCTCGATGGTGTTGGGTCAACGAACCAACCATGGCCGGCGGCGTCGTCATCAATGACGATGGTCGCTTCGATCGGATGACCGTTCTGATCGATTCTGTCAAGCGTCGTGTATCCAAGCCGCGTGCCACCAAGCGATTCGACTCGCAAATGGATCGTGGGTTCGGGGAGGTCCAAGTCGGTCGAGTGCCAACGGCTCATCGCTTCGATCAGTGCAGGTCCAAGCTCGTTCGCCGTGACGATGCTTCGCGATGTCGACGACTGGACCACTGCCGAGTGCATCATACCGCTGAGGATTGTGCGTGAGGCTCCACCTAGTTGCGCAGCAGGGTCCAGGTGAGGCGAGTAGTGGGCAACGACATCGAATGAATTGCCATTGGTGATCACGCTAATGCCACCGCGATCGATCGGCGTGCTTCGTGCCGCAGCGGCGTCGGCGATCTGTGCCAGTTCTTGATTTTGGTACACATACCATTCCACCGGCACTTCAACACCGGTCTTGCGAGCGGTTCTGCCGATGAAAGATTGTGGATCCGAATACTTGACGATGGCACTAATTGCGTCTCCGCCGGGAAGTCGCTGAATTTTGCCGTTGGGAAACGTCACCTGAGCTTCTTTGAAGACGCTCAGCAGGTTATTGCCACCGCCCTTGACGATGAGTCCCATATCGACATCCGTGGTCCCTTCCATCATCGGACTCTTGGTGATATCGGCTAGCGTCCTCCATGCCTCCAAGGGTTTTTGCAGGGTGCCGTGTAGTCGCTGGAAATTCCCCGAGTAAACGTCTTTGATGAAGTCCGCACGAAATGCGATCTGGCTCAACGTCGCACCGGCTGTTCCTTGCAGCATCAGCGCGACGACTCCACCTTTGTTGATACCTGGAACCTCGAGCTTGCCGTTATTGATGGCACGAGCAACGTCGGCAAGATCCTGGACATCTTGCCGAGTCGTGAAAGGAAGATCCAGAATCTCAGCGAATTCAGAAGGTGCAGCGGTGATCAGCCGGTCCGCTAAGTGGTTGAACGGCCCCTCGAACGAGTAGGGATGATCGGTGAGAATTTTCTTCATCGCCTGGGCTTGCTGGTAGCGCGTGTAGCCAACGACATCCATCGGTTGTCGTCCACTTGGGAACAATTCCTTCATCCCCCGTTCATACGCTCGCAACCCAGCCCGCTGTTTCTGCAACGTTCCCACATGGCTTCGCAACAGCGACTCCATGTTCTTGGTCTGCTGCGTTGTATCGCCTGTCTTGATGTAGAATTTCAGTGCTTCGTGTTGAGCGATCGCTTTTTCCAAGGTGGGATACATGCGATTGAGAACTTCTCCCTTCACACGATTGATCATCTTTGGCAGCTTGTTTTTGATGCCCAAATGGGAAAACGGCGCAGACAGGGTTGGCGCAGCGGGATTGTTGACCCGAATCAGCGTCGATGCATGCAAGGCGATCGCTTGCTCGCGAAGGGAAGCCTTCGCTGTTGATGTCAACATGGCACCGCTACGATTGATTTCGGCATCGACCATTTGGCCAATCAGTTTGCGGTACACCGGGTTGTGTTCGGCGTTGAATTGAATCACTCGATTCTGTGTCGCTTCAATTCGAGAGGTGTAACCAGTGCCTCGGATTTCGTCGATGAAAGCGCGGCCAGCATTGCATGCGCGGTTTCCTTGCGTGTTCAAATCCAGCGGGTAATCCCATTTGGCTGACGTTGCTGCCGAGATCAGATCTTGTTCCATCTTGACCAGTGCGGGGGTCATCTCCGCCAGCTCAGGATTTTTCGCGATGTCTTTTTGCAACATTTTCATCGACAACTCGCCCCGTTCTCCGATCCGATTCACGGCAACCGAGCGGATTTGATGATCCAAGCTGCCGTGCCATCCTAGCTTTGCGGCTTGTGCGGCATCGATCAGTCGGGCAAATTGCTTGAACGTATTCGTTTGGAAATCGGGCGGCTTGATCTGATTGCGGATCGCAATCGCGTCGGCGTTGCCAGCGAGCGATTGTCGATAGGTTTGGACATCCGCTTGGTACTGCTGCAATCGAGTCACATCCGAAGCGAGGCCTTTGAGGTTTTTCCCAACTCCTAACAAATACGGGATCGTTCCGTCTCGGACCTGGCCAACGGTTCCTGACCATTCCGCCTTCATGACTGCGAAGTCGCCCTTGACACCTTTCGAGGTCGTACTTAAGCCGGTCGTTGCGTGATAGGAAGCGACGTCGCCAATCAATCCCGTCGTCGATCCCATCAGCCGACTGTCCATTGCATTGAGGTTTTTCTCATAGGCGAGCGCAACATAGACGTCAGCCGAGTTGAGCGCAACACTGGCGTAGGTGCCAACAGTGGGTCCAATCGCAGACGCGCCAACCGTCAGCAGCAATTTCACGCCGTCCCAAAGTTCAAATCCCTCACGTCCTGGCTGCTGACTTTGCTTGACGAGGCCATAGGCCGTTTTCCCGGTGGCGTATGCCGTGTAGTAGACCATGTAAGGGGCGGTCACCGGGTTGGTCGACAACGCAACCGTCGCTGCAATGGTCGCGAGTGCTTCGACTGCAATATTGGTACTACTGATCGTCCCCATCGCAAACGTCATGACATTGAAGTTGCCAACCGACATGTTCTTCTCAAACGCCAACCGGCTATCGGTCACCGCATCGCGAACCGACCTCATTTGGTCGAAGTAAGGGTTGGCCATCGCCGATGGGATTCCCGATAGTCCGGTCGGATCGGCCATGTTGATTGGATCCGACATGGCATAGCGGTATTGGTTCGGATCGCCGGCGGACAATCCGATCGGATCGATACTCACAAAGCGTCCGTTCGTTGGGTCATAGTATCGGGCGCGGAAGTTGTACCAGCCGAGTTCCGGTTCGTAGCTGTGGCCCGTGAAGAAGTAGCGATTGAAGACGTTGGGATCGAGCCGCGAGACAATCGCCCCATAGGCCGAATAGCGAAGGTGATCCAATCGTTGACCATCGGCACCGACCAAATCACGGACCGTGCCGAGATGATCGGGCAACAACCAAGTCGTGCTGCCTTGGTGGTCTTGTGCCAATGGCGTGTCCCCGGACGCTCCATGCAAGTAAACCACATCGACCACCGGACCGGCTCCGACGCCCAATCCGCCAACGTCAACGACCTCGAACAGCACATCATCTGCGTTGTAAAGATAGCCGCGCCATGTGACAGGCTTATTCCCCACGCCATCCGGATCCACGCGTTTCCAGACACGTCGATTCAGAGCGTCGTAGCCGATCTCGACGACTTCGACCAGATTGCCGTTGGCGTCTTCGGTGATCGAGGCGAGCAACCGATTGCGGTGGTCCCATTGGTAGTGCATGACCTCACCGGTTTCGATCGCCGTCTGAGTTATCAAATTTCCTTCGGCATCATAGTCGTAGTAAAACATGCCGTCGCTGGCTAAACGATTTTGCTCGACATAACTGTAGCCATCCCCGTGCTCACTGCTCGCAGTGCGGTTCCCGACGTCATCAAGCGTGAAGGATTCATCCGCCATTTGTGGATCGGTGTTCGATACGGAGATCAACCGACCACTCGCGTCGTATTGGTAAGTGGCGCGGCCGTATTCATCTGCAATCGATGTAATGCGCGCGTCAGCGTCGTAGGTATAACGGTATTGATTGATCGTCCCAGTCGTCGCCGAACGGTGTTGGATTTGGTCAATCAATTGCCGGTCGTTCAGCAATGTGGTGGTCGTCAAGACCCTCGCATCATCGCTTCCGTACCGGCGAATCTCTTTATAGACCGAAACGCCATCGTGGTACTCAAACTCAACTCGCTTGCGGTTCACCGCTGTACCGGTTTGCTCGATTTCAACCAAACGATCATCGGTGGTACCGTAGGCGTATGCTTCCTGAATGATGCCATCTTGCGATCCCAATGACGCAGTGAAGCTCGTCGTCTGGCCAAGTTTGTTTCTTTCGTAGTTGATCGCCAACGGGGCGACGCCAACGGCGATCGACGTTGTGACGGCAGTGACTTGCGAAGTCGCATCATCGGCAAAGGCAAACGTGTTCGATGCCTCTCCCCTTGAAGCGTTTGTCATCCGCCCCAGCACGTCGTAGGTAAACGACAAGCTGTTGGTGGTGCTTCCAGTTGCATCAAGCCAATCTTCTTGCAGGAGACGCGAATTTCCATCGTAGTGGCGAACGGTCACACGTCCATTGCGGTCCACGTAACGCGTTGGATTCCCGGCCGGATCATACGTGTAAGTGCGACTGCCGAATTTGTTGGTGTCGTTAACCATTCGGTGCATCGCATCAAATTCAAAACTCGTCACGTTTCCTTCCGCGTCCATCACTCGACTCAGGTTGCCAGCCTTGTCGTATTCGAGCTGTGTCAAACCACCGTCGGACTGTCGAATCGATCGCTGCAAGTTCAATGCGTCGTAGACGTAGACCACAGGATTGCTTTGTCGAGCATCTTGTTTGGTCAACAGATTTCCAACAGCGTCATAGCTATAGGTGTAGTTGTGATCCTGCCCATCCGATTCGCGTGCCAGGCGGTTCAGTTCGTTGTATTCGAACTCACGTCGGATATCGCCGACGGTTGCGGTCACCAGATTGCCGGCATCGTCGTAGCTGCGATTTTCGGTTTCCCCCGATCGCGGCTGAATCGTCACCACCCGTTGAACCTTGTCGTAGTCGGTCGCCAAGGACAAATTGCCTGCCGCATCGACCTGTTCGATTCGATACCCCGCATCAGTATCGAGATAATTCCAATGGGTAACCAGGTCGTCTGCACCCTCACGCTCGACGGTTTCGGAAACCATTCGACCGACGAGGTCGTAATCCCGAGTAATCACATGGCCGAGTGCATCGACAACGCGAACTTTCTGGCCGGCGTTGTTGTACTGAAACTTTTGGACCGCTTCCGCCGGATTGGCGGGTGTGCCAACTTGCTGAGTGATCTGGGTTACCCTGCCAAGCCCATCGACTTCGGTGTAAACGGTATAGAAATCTCCACGAGCGGGAGTCATGGCGATCAAATGTCCCACGGAATCGTATTCATACTTTTCAACGATCCAATCCTCTTCTGCGTCCGGTGATCCGATGCCGGGGGTCGTGGGTGTTCCGGCGTGTCGACGCTGCTCGATCATGCGATTACGAGCATCGTAAACCGTCTCGGTTCGATAGTAGTCGCCTCGCGGATCGATTTGCGCAACTTGTCGCCCGAGTGAATCGTATTCGTATCGCGTTGTGATTTCTTGCGGGGTGTCGACGGCTCGAGTGACCGAGAGAGGCATCTTCCTCGCGTCATAGATCGATTCGCTAACGACACCGTTACGGTCAATGATTCGGACAACGTTCCCGACGGCATCGTATTCTTGGAAACTCGACTGCCCGGCGGCATCGATGGACTCGACGACACGGCCCAACCGGTCGCGAATGGTTTGCGACGTACGACCGAGCGGATCCCTTGTGGTGACTTCAAGTCCCGTGCCCGAGTACTCATAAACGGTCGTTTCATTTTCAGCGTTGGTGGTTGTTTGTAGACGATTCAAAGCATCGTAGGTGTTGTTCGTGGTGCCATAGACATCGGTGACCGCCAAGACGTTGCCATACCGATCGTAACGGTAAGACGTTTGTTCCCCGATTGCGTCGGTGGTCGATGTGACACGGCCAACCGCATCGTACGCGTGCCGAGTGATGTAATCGTTGCCGCCAATACCGATATGCAGAGTCCGATTTCCTTCGGCGTCGTAGGCGAACGTTTCGGTAAGGTGTGACGGGCCGCTCGCTGCCAACACGGCATACGTCGTCGAAGTGATCTGTCCAGCGGCATTGACCGTGTGCGCCGTAGCATAGTCGTCACCGCGAGGGTCGATGCTGCGAACGAGGTTTCCGGCAAGATCGTACTCAAACCGGTCGACTTCGATTGTTGGGTTCTCCTCGCGACCCGCGCTGTAGCGTACTTCGATGGGAAGACCGCGATGGTCAAAGACCGTTTCCGTTGCAAAGTCGTCACCGCGTGGGTCAATGACACGAGTGACATTGCCGATTCCGTCGTATTCCATTCGAGTCGTCACCAGTTGACCGGGGTCGGCTGCAGAACCGGTTGCATAGTGAGTGGCAATCATCCGGTTCGCTCCGTCATATTCCATCGTTGTGTCGGCCCAATCGCCGCGAGGATCCCCGATTGCAATTCGATTTCCTGCGAAGTCATATTCGTAAGTCGTGGTGTCACCTTCCGCATTCGTCTCGCTGCGAACCATCGACCGACCATCGTAAACTCGCTCGATCACCGATGGCCCATTGGCATTGGAAAGTGGCCCCGTGACGCGGACTGCGTTTCCGAGCGCGTCATATTCGGTGATCGTTTCTAATCCAGTCGCATCGATCACCTTGGTCATGCGATTCAAGCGGTCGTATTCCATTTGCGTGGTACGCGTCGGCGTCGCACCCTCGCCGACTTCGGTGATGGTAAGTGCATTTCCAATCGCGTCCAATTCGTACTGCGTGACCGCACCGAGTGAGTCGATCATCGAGATTTGACGGCCGGCGACGTCGTAGCTGAATACCGTTGCCCGAATGTCTTCGCCAGCGTTTTCACGAGGATTGTGAATCGCTTTGATTGTTCCGCCGGGGAAATACTGATAAGTGGTAACGGCGGCGGCGAGCGGTTGATCGGCTGAGCCTCGAGGAACCGATTGCGATTCGACTCGCCCAAGCGGATCGACCACCCTACGAACCGTATAGTACTCACCCCGTGGGTCTTGTTCGGCGATCAGGTTGCCTGCTTCGTCGAACTCATAGCGAGTGATTGCAAGCGGCCCCGGGTCCGCTTCGGTCCCGGTCGGTTCGATCATCGCGACCAAGCGATTGCCGCCATCGTATTCAAACTCAACAGCATGAAACGCACCGCGTGGATCGACGGAACGGACAAGGTTGCCCACCAAGTCGTACTCCGAAATCGTCTCAAGCACCGTCGGTCCCGTCGTCGCGACAACGACATTTTGTCGACTGACCGTTCGATTGTAGAGCGGGTCGTATTCATACGTCGTCGCATACTCTGGTCCACGCGGATCTTCGTAACGGACTAAATTGTCCGCCAAGTCGTAGCTGAATTTTTCAATCGCGATTTCGTCGCTGCCCATCATGCCAATCGGCGAATGCGTTTCGGTCAGCCGCCCCAGTGGATCATAGACATATTCGGTAACAAATTCGCCGGGTGTCGCTGCGTCAAAGGTTCTTGGGTCGATTTGCTTTGTGATGTTACCAAGTGCGTCATATTCCGTTTCTGCGCGATAGCCGCCTGTATCCACCACCGCAATTCGCCGACCCAGTGCGTCATAGAACATCTGTGTTGCGAATGCGTTGTCGCGATCATCGATGTTACAGGTCGTCAAGTTCGCTCGTGGATCCACCGTCAGCAACACGTTACCGCTGTCGTCCGTCACGAAGCAGGTCGTGTTGCCCAAAGCGTCTCGCATCGACGTACGATTACCGAGAGCATCGTATTGGAATTCCAGCGCTGCGGTGCTGACTCCATCGAGCGAAGGGGTATCGATTCGCGTCGTGTTACCCGCTGCATCGTACTGGTAGCGAGTTTCTTGGTCCAATGCGTCGTATTGCACGGTCAAACGTCCAGCGGCGTCATAGTCCATTCTTGTTTCTAAACCACCACCGCGCGGATCGGTTTGCCGAACGGGCTGCCCCACGTCGTTGTATTCCGTAACGATTTCGTAGGGTTTCGGTGAAGCCACGGTTCCCGAGTTCCCTGATTCTTTGATTTGGCGATTCATCTTGTCGTGTTCAAACGATCGCTTGTAGAAGTCGCCCCGTGGATCGCTCAGCGAAATCAAGTTTCCCACTACGTCGTATTCGTACGTCGTCACGGCTGGCTTCGTCGAGTCTTTCGCGATAATCGTTGTTTCGGGGCGCAGCAGCGAATCGAACGTGGTGACGACGCGTTGGCCCATTGGATCGATCGTCTCTTGGACCATTCCCAATGGGTGGTAGATCGTTTGCGTTGACGCTGCGATCGTCGATCCAGCCGCCATCGTCTGTTTGACCACTCGATTCAACTTGTCATGAGTGAAATCGGTTCGCGCCGCCGAGCCACGTTGATCGATGATACTGGTCATGTTGCCCGTCGCGTCGTATTGGTACGTGGTCACGTATCCCGCAGCATCGCTCGCTTCCTGCAATCGGCTGCTGAGGTCGTATACGTACTCCGTGACATCGTTGACAATTCCCTCAAGTGTCAGTCGCTGTCGGGTGATCTTCGTCGCGTTGTCACTTAAGTCATACTCGTAGCGGGTGGAGCGACCTTGTGCGTTGGTCGTCTTCGTTAGACGGTTGATTCGGTCATACTCGAACTGCGTCTCGATCGGCGTATCCTCGGTCGATCGCGGATCGATGATCCGTGTTTGATTGCCCAGCAAATCGTACTCGTATCGAGTTGTCTCACCGAGCGGATTGATGCTGGTGATCAACCGGTTCAACTCGTCGTACTCGTACGTTTGTCGGAACACCGCATTGTCACGATCGCCTTCCGCACGGGGGTCGACAGTTGCGATGCGGTTTCCGTTACCGTCATAGACATGGTGAGTGATTCCGCCTCCTGCATCCGTTTGCGTGACCAGCAGTCCCCGTTCGTCATAGACCATTGTAACCGAGGCCGCTCGTCCATTGGTTACCGATTTGAGTCGCCCGCTGGGGAAGTACTCGTTGTCCGTGCTCGCCAGTTGGTTAACGGTTGTGTGGATCACTCGCCCGCGCTCGTCCAATTCATGCTCGGTCGTTCGCTTTGCCTCTCCCTCGACATTTTCAATCACACGAATCGGATGATTGGCGGCGTCATGTTCGAAGCGTGTCACGACTCCAAGGGGGTTTGACGTCTCGGCAATCGTGTCGAACAAGTTGTAAACGGCTGTGGAAACCTGATCGCCTGTCGCTGGATTGGTTACGATCGTTTTGATTTGGCGGTTTGCGTCATCATAGACCGTCACGATTTCTTCCGTCGTCGGTCCGGTTTTTCTGATTTGCCGTCCGCGTCCATCGACGTTGAAGACAATATTCCCACCGTTGGGCATCGTGATGCCGACCATTTGCTGAGCCGCGTTGACGTGATACCTCGTCAGCCGTCCGATTTCATCTACCACCATCATCGGTTGGCCAAACTTGTTTTCCACCAACAGCGAAACATTGCCAGCTGAATTCTTTTCGTAACGGTAGGTGTACGACGAATCGAACGGAACCGCAGCATCAACCGACATTTCCCCATACGCATAGGCATACTCGGTCGTTGCATCGAGTTTCCCCGCAGCTTCGATGCGTTTTGTCGGACGATCGTAGAGGTCGTACTCGTACAGCGTCACATTTCCGTTGCCATCCACTTGTTTGACGACGTTGCCATGTGCGTCATATTCACTGGACTGCGTGTAGGTCATGTCATCAAGGGATACGTCGATGGTATGACGACACTTGAAGGGTGATTTGAAGCCTGCTGATCCGCTACTGTCCCAAGAAAGTGATGACGGCTCCCGACGGAACTTCCACAAATACCGCCCCGTTACGAACCTCGTAGTTTCCGGCTGGGCTGAAGTTCTCGTCGCCGCTTGTGGTGATGAAGGCCGAAAACGACTTCGAATCCGTTCCCGATATTTGAACCGACACGTTTTTCGTTCCCTTGCTCAAGTTCGCGACAACAAATGCATCGGCGTTGTCAGTTTGTTCGCGGCTGAAGCCAATCACGGCGACTGCGGAGTTCATTGCAAACGTTTCGGCCACGCCCATACCGGGCTGACCGGCACGCGATACCTGTTTATAGAAGTAGTATCCTTTGCGCACCTCGTAGTTGCCGTCTTCATCCACTTTAATTGCAGAACCCGGGTTCGGGTCACCGCCAACCCAGTGGGTCGGACGTTGAATGCCTGCCCAAGGGATGATTGCGTTGACCTTCGAGGTATAAATATTGCCATGAATCTCTTTGACGAAACTGGCGTCCATCGCTGACCAACTGGTGGATGTAACCCAGGAGTGCAAGCCAGGACGCTGTTCTCGCAGCAAGTCGTTGGTCACGCTGTTGTGTTCTCCGAACCAATGTCCGTACGCACCACGATAAAACCCATGAGACGTGATTAAACCCAGCCCGTTGACTGCATCGGTGTCTTTGGCGATTCCGTGCGCCAATCCCCAAGCGGCAAAGCGATACCAATTCGATGGTTCCCCCGGTGTCATGCCGACGTCATCCAATCCATGTTCCTTCAACAACGCGGGCATAAACTTTAGGAACTCGTTGATTTGTTCAACGGGCCAGTAAAGGTTGTAATCATGATTGCGCCGTTCGGTCAGTCCTTCGTGGTTCCAACGATGCCAGTCCTCGCCTTCGTTGTGTAAGGACAAATACTTCACTGGCAATTGTTCCTCTTCCCTGAGGAACTTGACCCAGTCGATCATGTAGAGCGCGAGTTCCTTCTTGAACTTGGGATCAAGGTCGCGTCCTCGATTGGCCTTCTGAAGCGTCATGAAACCGGGAGGCCCGTACAGGGTCGTGATGATCTGCAAATCGTCTCCACGCTGCCGAGTAAGCTTCAGCCCTTCCTTGACGAAATAGCGCATATTCCTTGTGGTTGATTCATGGTCATAGGACCCACCGGGTTCCTGCTGGTGATTGGCGCCCAAAAACATCTTCACCAAGCCAACCTTTAAACCCTCCTCGCCAAAGACCAATTGAACGATCTCCTGCTTTTCCTGTTCATCGAGCAGGCTGAATCCGCCGTACTCCTGGTTGAATTTCGACATGTCATAGGAATGTGCTGTTTCGACATAGTTGAATCCGAATCCATCCCAGGTCCGCAGCGGATTGTCAAAGAAGACACCGGCACGAACCGCAGAGAAATCCTTCGCCTGTGCAAACAAGTTGGTGGCACAACAATGAATCGAAAAGCAGACAATCAGTAATCGCGTGGTGGTTTGCATGGTAGGTTCCTGTTGGGCACTGCGGACCCGTTAGATTGGCAACGGAACCGTCAGGGGATCCATGGTCTCGGAGCGTTCGATTTCCATCTTACAAAATGAACGCCCCTACTGCCTGCGTCTTTTGACGCAATACGGGTCGCGAGAGGATACAGGTTGCAATCCAACGGTCATTCATCGAGACTGATGACAGGATCACCCGGCGGCGCTGAGGGTTTTGCCATTCAAGAATGCCCGACCTCGCCGCTCAGGTGGTTTTCCCTCGTTTCAGCTAGTCAAGCGCTCCTTCGTTTCCTTTCGACTCGAAAAAATGAATCCTTCTGTTTGCCCCAAGCTTGTCTTGGTTTTGTGTCTGGTGTCCTCTCCGACGTTGCTGGCAGAGGACGGGGCGATGCGTGTTTGGCGCGATCGCTCAGGTTTTTTTTCGCTCAGCGCCACCATCGTGGGCGTTGAACGCAGCGAAGCAGGTCCTAAGATCAAGCTTCGGAAAAGCGACGGAGACGTTGTTGAGGTGCCCTATGCGTTGTTCTCAGACGAGGACCAGGAGCATTCGGTCGCATGGTACCGAGAACAGCGAGCGAAGCCGAAAGTTGCTACAGCGCCCGTGCTGCCTAAGGTCGGTGATCGCGTGAAAATCAAATGGGGCAATTCTTGGTGGAAAGGCGTAATCGAAGAGGTTGATGGCGAGCGATTTCGGTTTGATTATGACGGATGGGACTCTTCACCCGACGAGTGGCGGACGGCCGATCAGTTGCGATGGGAAGACGACACCGCGGTGATTCCTGGAAGCCTCACGGATCCGGCTGCGCCTTCGTCCGTGTCCTCCGTGACCAACAAGACGAAGCCAGCCACAAACTCTTCGGCAAAACCCGTTCCGGCGAACTTGGCAGTGACGCCCCAACCCACCGTCACGACGATGGACCTGTCACATTACGAGGGATCGACAGACACGAATTCCAAATTTCCACAAGGACTCTCGCCCCAGGAAACACTCGATTACCTGCAGCAGCAGGCCACGCGTGGCAATTTGCAGGCCTTTTGGGACTGGGTCCCGGATGACTTTCGCGATTACCTTGCTAGTCAGGAGCATCGCGACGCCCTCAAGGTCCTGGATCAGGTCAGTTCAAAGGGGCTGGGGCAGGCGCATTTCCTCAAGGAATTGGTCGCTGCACTGCGCAAGCGTCGAGCCTTTGTGCTAAACAATCCGGTCGTCCAGATGCTGCTTGAGGATCAGCCGAACGTTGATGCTTTCGCGAGGGTCTACGAGCCCGCCACCGACTTGCTCCATGAGTTCACCCAATTGGTTGGCAGTATCGATGACGAGATCCGAGGAGACGGATTTGATGCCGCTTTTCGTCACCGTTGCGACCGCGTCGGCACACACGTCGCGACGCTCCTTGCGTTGGCTCCAGCGGAACAACTGCAGTCATTCTGGGATCGCTTCGTCATTACGGAGGAGGCAGAGGGTGGGACATTGACCCTGGTCTATCCAACGGGTCAGCGGAAGACGTTTCCGCTGGTTCGCATCAACGGGCGATGGATGCCGCGGCCTCTTGCGGAAAGCCTGTTGACGATACCTACGGCGCAGCGAGCGAAGGCCAAGGAGGTTCAATCGCTTTCCAAAGCTGCCCTGGAGGGACGCATCGTGGGGACCAGCATGGCACGTGGTTTCAAGGACGCCAGCTACATGAGTTTGGCCGAAAGGTTCCAAGAAGCGGCCGCCGCCGAAAATCAGAAGGAATTTGACGCAGCGATCCAGCGAGCCCTCGTGGCACTCCAAGCCAGCGGCGTTCTCGGTCAATGATTAATGCTCCCGGTCGTTGCTCACCAATCGTCTGCCGTTGTTGACGTCGCCCCAGCCGATGCAAACGACGCTTGCTGTCGACTGCCGTGCACAAACCGAGCCCACGTCAATCCACCAAATATTCGGATATCATTGACCATCACTGCGATTTTGGTTTGTTGACCCCACGATTTTGGATCATCCCATGCGACCTCCATTTCTGCTCATTCTCTGTTTGCTCGCGACGCAGACCCTTGTTACCAACACAAGCGAAGCCGCCCCGCCATGGCCAGAGAACCCGTTTATCCGCCAGCAGGTTGAGGATGCGCTACCGAAAACGACGGCGACGTCGAATGGTACTGCGTACGCCCAGAGTGGGACGCGTGGGGCCTCGTATGTTGCGCTGGGATTGCTCTGGCGGAATCAAAAACACGACCGGGCGACGGCGATTGCCATTCTGCGAGAGCTTGTCAAGCTGCAGCACACCGATGGACCCGGCAACGCGAAGCACGGTGTTTGGAGAACACGGTTGAACGAAACAAAGGTGGACTACAACTGGCGCGAGTTCGTTGGCTGCTCACTGATTTTGACGCTCGAAGAATTCGGTGACCAACTGCCCACGGATCTGGTGCAGGAGATTCGACAGGCGTTGCTTCGCGCAGCGCAGGGAGCGAAACAAAGGAATGTCGGAACCGGCTACACGAATATCGCCATCATGAGTGCCTTTCTGATGGACTACGTTGGCACGCACGAGCATCGCGACGATTTGCAATCACTTGCACGCAAGAATGCGGCGGCGATTTTCGAGAGCTACTATCAACACAAGACCTTTGACGAATACAACTCGCCGACCTACTACGGCGTCAACTTCATGGCGCTGGGGATGTGGCGTAAGCATGCATGTTGGGACTCGATGCGTTCCATGGGTGCACAGATGGAGGCTGACCTCTGGCACGATGTTGGTGAATTCTATCATGCCGAGATGAGAAATATGTGCGGGCCGTTCGTTCGTTCCTATGGTATGGACATGTCGGAATACGTGGCCATCACGGGCATTTGGATTGGCATGGCCCTCGGAGAACAGCAGCTTGCTCCTCTTCCCCAGGGACCCGGTCGCAAGAGCGAGGAACGGAGCTACTCGCCGGTCATCGCGATCCTCAAGCCCGTCGTGCCCGCTGAGGTTCTGCCCCGGTTGGCGGAATTCCGTGGCGGACCGCGAGCCTTGGAGCGTGTTTGTAGTCGCGGAATCGTGACCGCATGGATCGACAAGAACTTGATGATGGGAGCCATGCAGCTCGAACGCCGCTGGGAGCAACACTTCCCCGCGACGATCCATTGGAAGGTCGGGTCAGAAATCGGTTGGTTGATGATGCACGGAACAACCGAACACGTGGCACCAGCGATTGTGGGACAATCGCTGCAGATCGAGCGGACCGGAGAATCCAAGGATCCGATGCTGTTTTACGTTGCAGCGCCACGGATCGATGAGGAGCAGGTCTTGGGTGAAACGTGGAACTTACCAGGATTGACACTCCAGCCAATCTTCAGCAAAGGCGTTACGATGCAAAGCGTCAATAAGGTCGATCATCCGTGGTGGGGAGAATGCCTGGAAGTGAAGATCCAAGCCCCAGCGAAATCGACACTCATCCTACGCCCGACGGCGTCAGGTCAAGCGATACGGTGACCTTTGAAATGACCCACGAAACGTTGACAGTGGTGTTTTGCTCTATTTGGCTTCGTTCACCTTCACCGACTTGACCCTCAACTTCACGTCATCATAAGCGGCAAGATCACGGGGGACATCCGCAATCGCAATAGCATGCGCAAGATTCAGCCAGGTACGAGTGGTCTTGATGTTAATCGCTGCATCATCACGCAGCCGTTTCAGATATTCTTGTTTCTCGGGATTGGCTTCAAGCATCGCAATGTTCTGCTGCGACAAAAGAGCCTTCGCACGGCACTTACCACTGCGTAATCGCGGTTCGGCGAGAGCAGCAAGGCCAGGTCAGATCCGGCAGCCTTGACATCTTGATTGATGGCATGATTGGCAATCGAAGCCAGAACCGCACAAAGAAGGAAGGGACGCAGTTGATGAACGAGGTATTTCATGATTCGGCCTGATTGGAGACGTGGCGCGACGGTTCAATGAGCACGATAAACGGGCAGGAGGAAAACGTGATCGTGCGCAGCGAGCCAGCCCCACATGTCTTCCTCAGGTGCTTTTCCATGTTACACTCCGGTTGCACTGCAGCACAGATCGGGGCGTCCGTGCCATGCATGGATAGTATCTCGCATCAACAGCGCACAGTCAAAGGTTGCGGTCCCATCTGGGAATCGAGACGGATCGCCGAAGTAGCTGGATTCGATTCGTTCCATTTCGAGTGCTTCGACCCGCCAGCCCTCGCATTTCAGTTCAAGCCCATCGAAACGGCCGTTTGTGCCTGTCTCCGAATAGCCCAGTGAACCGTGTTCAAAGAATGTGGAGGCGGAGTCCAAGGAGAGCGCAACGAACGTCCACGATCAGCATTCTGGTGAACGCATCATTCGTCCTTGTTGACGTCCGGCCCGGTCCAGTACTTGGACATCTTCCAATGAAACTCGAAATCATTGTTGATCCATCTCACCCTGTCGGGATTTTCGGATGCGTCGCTTCCGCATGAATCAACATTACTAATTGTCGATCGGACAGCCATACAAGTTTGAGGATCTTCTTTTCCAATCCAGCAGTAAGGATAGTGAAAGATATTATTCTCAAATGTCAACGCATAAGGGCAATTGCCGCCTGGATCGCCGCTGTATCGCAAGAAGCCGAACTGGACCTGATTTGGTGTCTGCGTCGAGACACCCGTGTAATAGCATTGATTGCCATGGATGTAGCAATTATTGGCGTCTTTCCGTCGGAACTTGAATGGCGATCCACTGATATTTTGCAGAAAACAATTCCGTATTTCCGAATGGTTTAAGCGCGTACAATAAAAACCATGCAACTCGCCAACTTGCTCATAATTGTTGTGGCAGTTTGTCATCACGACATCCTCAATAAGGATGCGTGTTGAGTTTTTCGGATAAAGAACTCCAGCGCAAAAGATCCCGGAGGTTTGTTCTTCAGGAAAATAGTAGGGGCCAACCTTGTCGATCTTTACATTCCGAATGTGCACGTTTTCCGTATTGAAGGTCATGATCGTTCCAAGTTCCCACATCTCAAAAAGGAGATTCTCGATCAATACATCTTTGCTGCTGGGCTCAACAATCAGGATAGCCTGTCCGGGTCCCCCGCTGTGATGAAAATAACCTGCGCCAGAAAGGCGTGCCTTATCTTCCGATCCGTACGTCGATATTTTAAGCGGCTTATCGATATCCCAAACAAAAGCGAAGGTCGTTTCATCACTGTTATAGAGGGTGACGGTTACTGCTTTGAAGTAGGTAAATGTCTCCCCACCTTTCAACAAGATTTCAAATGATGGGTCGCAAGAACTTGCGCAGAGTTGCTTCGCCCGGTGAAGAGTTAAGACCGGGTGTTCTTCATCCGCGCCGCTGTCAGCATCATTGCCAGAGCTACTCAAAAAGATTGTCTTTGCGACAGATTCCGCAGTTCCGAACAAGGAGAAAAACGCAATCAAAATGATGTAGAACGTCAATGAAAAAACACCTTCCGTGCTACGAATCAGGTATGCTGTCAGAGTCGTCTGACATCTAAAGAGCCAGCCTGACGGGACCGATAAATCGCGGGATTCAGTGACGGGTCGTTGTACATCTTCATTTGCCGATACGTTTTGTGACGTTTTCGACCCGCAAACAGGTCATCGAGCAATTCTTGCAACGAATGGGCGAGATCATGGTGTTGCTGCTCGCAAAGCGTGACCCGATTTGTCACCGTTTGTCGATGGTCGGCATCCACGTCGTCTCGATCAAGTTGTTCCCGATAGTGAAAACGCCGGAGTGACATGATCGAGAGCCGATCGATCACACTGCCCGGAGTTTCGGTATTGATCGACGCTTGCTCGTCAACCGACACGCCACCTTCGTGAAGCATGGCAGTGATTGCATCGTCGAGCTTTTCGATCAAGTCGTTGCGAGCTTGATTCAAACCATCAATCGATCGCTTGACCTTGGCAAGCTGCCTGTCTGTGGCCAACCGATCGCGTGCCTCATCTTCTGCGTGCCACAAACGAAAATTTTGCTGGTGTTGTTGGCAGACGAGCGACTCGAATCCCGAGTAGGGATCGTCGATCGGTTCGCGATGCCAACGCTCAACCGCTTCCGTTTGTAGCCTCGTCAGGTGCTCAACAACGATCGGCGCAACACCGATCGGCGATTTTTCCATAGGCCTTGGGCGGCTTGAAGACAATTAGACTTCCTTTTCGTCGATCCACGTCATCATGCGTCGCAGTCCCAATCCGATCTGCTCGACACCATGGAGTCGTTCGCGACGACGGGTCGCTTTGAAGAAGGGAGCACCGGCGCGGTTTTCGGAAATCCACTTGCGTGCGAACTCGCCCGTTTGAATCTCGGTCAAGATACGCTTCATCTCCAGCTTCGTTTCCGGCGTGATGATCCGCGGACCACTAACATAATCGCCATACTCGGCGGTGTTGCTGATGCTGTAACGCATGTAGCTCAAGCCACCTTGGTAGAGCAGATCGACGATCAGCTTCAGCTCGTGCATGCACTCGAAGTAGGCCATTTCCGGCTGATAGCCTGCTTCGACCAACGTTTCAAAACCCGCTTTGACCAACTCGCTGACACCACCGCAAAGGACGACCTGTTCGCCAAACAAGTCGGTTTCGGTTTCCTCGGCAAACGTTGTTTCGATCACACCACCGCGAGTTCCGCCAATGCCTTTGGCATAAGCCAACCCGACCTGCTTGGTCTTTTCGGAGGCTCCTTCCCCCAAAGCGATCAAACACGGCACGCCTCCCCCCTTTTCGTATTCACTGCGAACCAGGTGACCCGGACCTTTGGGCGCGACCAACAAGGTGTCGATTCCCTTCGGTGGCTCGATCTGGCCAAAATGAATATTGAAGCCGTGCGAGCACATCAAGATGTCGCCCTTTTTCAGGTTGTCGCGGATATGGTCGCGATAGATATCCGCTTGCACTTCATCGGGAAGCAGAACATTGATCACATCGGCCGCTTTCACGGCATCGGCGATGGGCATCGGTTTGAAACCATGCGAAACGGCCAAATCGTAGTTGGCCGATCCAGGACGCTGACCGATCACGACCTCGCAGCCGCTGTCACGCAGGTTCTGAGCCTGAGCATGACCTTGCGAGCCATAGCCGAGGATCGCAATCGTTTTGCCTTTCAGGTGGGAAAGGTCTGCATCGTTTTCGTAGTAAATTGTTGCAGCCATCGTTGGGATACCGTCTTTCGGTTGAATTGAGTTTTGAAATGGGTTGTGAAATGAGGTTTCGGATCGGTGCCAGAGCCGTTACGCGGAAGCAAGGCCCGCAGCAAGGTCGTTGATGCTGGGCATTCGGTTTTCGCTTCGTACCATCGCGATGCGGCCCGTGCGGCAGAGTTCGGTGATTCCATAGGGTCGCATGCGTTCGATAAACGCTTGGACCTTATTCTCTCGACCACTGATTTCGATCATCACCTCGTCGGGACCGACGTCGACAATCTTGCCGCGAAAAATATCGACCAATTCGCGGATTTCCGAGCGAACCGTTCCGGCGGGCGCTTTGACCTTCAACAGCAACAAATCCCGTTCCACAAAATCGCGGCTGCTGACGTCGAGCACTCGCACGACCGTGACGATCTTTTCGAGCTGCTTGCCGACTTGATCGAGCACATGAACATCGCCCACCACGACAAAGGTCATGCGAGACAGATTCGGATCCTCGGTCTCACCGACCGCCAGCGAATCAATATTGAATCCGCGCGAAGCGAGCATGCCGGAGATGTGGGCAAGAACGCCCGGGACGTTCTGCACCAGCGCACAGAGCACATGCCGTTGATTGGACACCTGCGGTGGGTTGGGCCCTGGCCCTTGATTGGGATTGCTCATCGAATTTGGATGTCGATTACTTGAAAAAGGGAGACGGACGCCGCATGGGGCAAGCGGAGCATGATAATTTTCGAACAAACCCCCAACAAGGCCCGCTGCGGACCAATCGAGTCGTTTGGAGTCGTTTTTTGCGGGAATCGGGCGATATCGCGACCACGGAATCGGTCCATCGACCGCCATGGGGTCGATGGACGATGGCCCTCGGAGGCCGTCGGCGGGTCGTTTCGACCGCTTGGCAGAGCCGTCGCACGACCGAGGAAGTGGTTTTGCAATCAACACCATGACCACCCTTTCCGCTTCCAGGTTCAAGCGATTTTTGGTCTATACTACCGCTGGCGACCCGTTCTCTCCCCCTGGCCCTATTCCCAAAGCAGCACCGACGGATGAGTTTTCGCATTGAATTGCCTGCCTATCGAGGTCCAATCGACCTACTGCTTTACCTCGTTCGGCGCCAAGAAGTGTCGCTGGCGGAGATGTCGCTGGCGAAGATCGTCGATCAATACCTGGAGTATTTGGACATTTTGAAAGAGCTCGATCTGGGCGACGTCGGTGATTTCTTGGACCTCGCCAGCACGTTGGTCGAGATGAAAAGCTTGTCGGTGCTGCCCAAAGTGGTCGAGGAATCGGACGAAGAAGAGCTCCTCGATCCTCAGTCGGAATTGATTGAGCGATTGCTGCAGTACAAAGAAATCCGGGATGCGGCCGAAGTCTTGGATGAAATGGGGCAGCGCTGGCAGCAGCGATACGAGCGGATGAGTGACGATTTGCCCAACCGGCGGATCGATCCGGGCGACCAACCGATCGTCGATTTGGAAATTTGGGACTTGGTCAGTGCGTTTGGCCGGATCATGCGAGAATCCGCGGGGCCACCGGTAACCGAAGTCGTGTACGACGACACTCCGATTCACGTTTACATGCAACGCATCCACGATTCCTTGCGGGACCACGAACGCGTACCGCTGATGGATTTGGTCACCGGCGGGATTCATAAATCTTCGCTCATCGGTTGGTTCTTGGCCACCTTGGAATTGACCCGGCACCACGGCGCGGCGGTGGAGCAGGACGAGCATGGCGAGGTCGTCGTCGTGCGGACGGCGAACTATTCCGACCAATTGAATGTCAACGAAGTCGACAACTACGGTGCGGCCAAAATCGAATCGAGCAACATGCCGGTTCGAATGCGATAGCGGCAGTCTGGTACAGCAAACCGTGACTTCGCGATATCTTCATCCGCTGGCAACGCGCCCCGTCGACCTTTCCTGCTTCGCATCGCCCGTCCATCCCCCCCTGTTTCGCTCCATGGTTGAAAACGCTCCCGTCCTCTCTCATCACCACGACGGTCTGACGATCGAAGGCTACTCGCGTGCCGCGGTGCAAACGTGTTGGCGAGTCAACGAACTCAAGGTCTTGTTCGACTGCGGCATTCAGCCCTGGGACTTCATGGGCACGTCGACGCTGTTTATCTCGCATACCCACCTCGATCACATCGCTGCATTGCCGGCATACGTGTCGCGGCGACGAATGATGAAGATGGATCCCCCAGTCATCTATCTACCCGATTCCGCAGTCGATACCGCCTGGGACATGTTACAGATGTTCCGGCGACTCGATCGCGGAGCGATGCCCTGTGAATTGATCGGCTTGCTACCAGGCGACGAAACGTCGATCAGCCGCGAATATGTCGTGACGGCACTGCCGACGCGTCACACGATCGAATCGCTTGGGTTTGTTGTGCACCAACGACGGCACAAACTAAAACCTGAATTTGTTGGCCTTGACGGCGACAAGCTGCGCGATCTGAAACTCTCGGGGACCGAGATCACCCAAGAGACTCGCGTCCCAGTGTTCGCGTACACGGGCGACACCTCCCCTCCAGGACTCGACGAAAATCCCGTGTTCTATGAGGCAAATGTATTGGTCACCGAGATGACTTTCGTTGCACCGGAGCATCGCAAGGACAAGATCCACAAACATGGGCACATGCATGTCGACGACTACCGCAAACGTGCCGACCGATTCAAAAATGAATTGATCATCGCGGCGCATTTGAGTACGCGGTACAATACGAATCAGGTGAAACGAATGGTCAGCAAAGTGCTGCCGGATCTGATGCAAGGTCGCATGAGGCTTTGGCTTTGACGATACCCGACCGCGATTGGCCGATTCCTCGATCTGCCTATGTGCATGTCCCCTTTTGCCGTCATCGTTGTGGGTACTGCAATTTCAGCGTGATCGCCGGTCGAGAGGATCTGATCGATCGATTCCTTGACGCAATCGATCGAGAATTGGCCCCGCTCGATCGCCCCGTCGTCGACACGTTGTATCTCGGCGGAGGAACGCCAACTCATCTGCCAAACGATCGGCTCGCACGATTGCTCGAGATCCTGCAGCGACGTTTCCGCTTTGACGATGCGGTCGAATGGACGTCCGAAGCAAACCCCGAGGACGTGGATACAGAAAAGCTTCGCGTGCTGTCGGAGTACGGCGTCAACCGAATCAGTCTCGGGGTGCAGTCGTTTCAGACAGCAAAACTGAAGCGTTTCGAACGTAACCACTCTGCCACACAAGCGACTCGCGCGGTCGAACAGGCGGCCGAGGTGATTGGCAACGTTTCGATCGATTTGATCTTTGCCGCGCCGGGGGAAACGTTGCGGGATTGGCAAGCCGATTTGCGGACTGTGTTGGATTTACCGGTCCAACATCTGTCGGCCTACGCCTTGACCTTTGAAAAGGGAACGCCGTTTTGGAACGCTCGGATGCACGGCCAAATCAAGAGCGTCAGTGAAACAACGGAAATCAAGATGTACGAATCGACGCGACATCTGACCGCCGAGTCGGGCATGGCCCAATACGAGATTTCCAATTTTGCGTTGCCCGGATTTCACAGTCGCCACAACATGGCGTATTGGCTAGGCCGCGGTTGGTTCGCAGCGGGCCCCGGCGCAGCGAGGTTTTCGGAGGGACGACGCGAAGTGAACCACCGCAGCACCACGACCTACTTGAACCGGATGGAACGAGGTGAAAGTCCCGTCGCAGAAACCGAAACCTTGACGCAGCGGCAATCGGCTCGCGAGCGAGCTGCGTTTGGCGTCCGCATGATCGATGGGATCGACTTGACCGAGATCGGCCGAGACACAGGGGTCAATCTGTGGAGCGAGTGTGCCGCGGAAATCGAGCAAGCGATCACGGTCGGCTGGCTCGAGCGATCTGAAGACCGGATTCGATTGACCCCGTCAGGGCTGCTATTCGCCGATGCCGTCGCAGCCGAGCTGTTGCCGTAGCCCCGCCAGAGCGCCAAAATTTGAGGCGGCATCGATCGAGCCAACTCGATAAAGTACATTCGGTATTCCGATTTTCCTCGATTTCCCATGTCGCCCCTGTCCGCTCCGATGGCAACCGTCCATTCCCAATCCCCCGTTCTTGCTGAGACTTCGACACCCATGAGCCAATCCAAGAAACGCGGCGTCCCCGAAGGTTTGTGGGTCAAATGTCCAGGCTGTTCCGCTTCGGTCTATAAAAAAGAGGTCGAGCAGCGTTTGAATGTCTGTCCAAAATGCGAGTACCACTTCTACGTTTCTGCCCACGAGCGAATCGCGCAGGTGCTCGACGATGGCACCTTCGAACCCATGAACGAGCACCTCCGTTCGACCGACCCGCTGGAATTCGCCGATCGACGGAAATACTCTGAGCGTTTAGTGGGTGAACAAAAACGCACAGGCTTAACCGATGCGGTGGTCACGGGAACCGGCATGATCCGTGCCCGTCGCGTTGCGTTCGCCGTCACCGACAGTGCCTTCATCATGGGCAGTATGGGATCGGTCGTGGGGGAACGGCTGACTCGCTTGGTCGAATTTGCGACCGAACAGGAGCTGCCTCTGATCATCATTAGCGCCAGCGGTGGAGGGGCTCGAATGCACGAGGGAATCTTGTCGCTGATGCAAATGGCCAAGGTGACCGCGGCGCTGGCCCGCTACGACGAAGCCTGCGGGTTGTTTGTTAGCGTGCTGACCAATCCGACCATGGGAGGCGTCGCTGCCAGCTTCGCGTCGCTCGGCGACCTGGTTTTTGCAGAACCCAAAGCATTGATCGGATTTGCCGGCCCGCGAACAATTAAGGCAACGATCGGGATTGAGCTGCCCGAGGGGTTCCAGACGAGCGAATTCTTGCTGGAACATGGATACATCGACCGGATCGTTCCGAGAAAGAGCCTAAAAACCGAGATTGCTCGCGCCATCGACTATTGTGGAAAGTAGGTTTCTTTCGGCAGGTCTTCCTGAAGGACCCCTCTCTTTTAGAGGTCGTGCTGTTTAGAGGGGGTGGGTCCCCCTTTGAAACGTTTTTTTTCGAGGTTGCATCATTCCAATGGGTCTTTTCGATTCGATTAAAGCGAGGCTCGGTTCGGGGGCATCCGCAGCCAAAGCGACAAGCCGAATCAACGTGGAAGCGAGATTCGAACGGATGCGCACCAGCGCGATCGGAACGATGAGTAGCTTCTTCGTCGCTCGCGATCGGGAACAAGACCGGATCGTCGGCGTCAAATTGCTCGACATCGAAAAGATGGAGCTGTTCGAGAGCCGCTTCAAACGCTTGAACAAGCCGAGCGAAGGGGAAATCGCGATGGGGATGTCCCACGCCCACATCGTCAAAACCTACGAAGCCGGCCTGACGACCAAGGGCCAGCCGATCTTGGTGATGGAATACATCGAAGGCCCCAGTCTACAGCACATTATCGTCAAAAAGCAGGAGAGCTTGGTCGAGGGCCGAAGGTTGATGCTCATTCGCGAAATGGGCGAAGCGCTCAAATATGTTCATTCTCGCGGTTTCATTCATCGAGATATCTGTCCGCGCAATTATATTTGTCTGCCCGACATCAGCGGGGTCAAGCTGATCGACTTTGGACTGACCATCCCCGCCACCCCACCGTTCATGGCACCGGGGAACCGCACCGGCACCCCGTTGTACATGTCGCCGGAAATCGTTCGACGACGGCACACGGACCAGCGCGTCGACATTTTTTCCTTCGGGATCACCTGTTATTGCCTTTGTAGTTTCAAGCACCCTTGGCAAGGGGATGAGGTCAATGGCCGCGCCGCGCTCTACCACGACACCTCGCCCCCGAAGGATTTGTTGCAGTATTGCCCCAACATCGACCCGAAACTCGCCCGAGCCATCATGGCGGCACTTCAGCCAAAGGTGGAAGAGCGAACCCCCACAATGGACCAGTTCCTGCAATCGATTCGGATGATCAAAGGCGAGTACTGAGCCAGGCTTCGTGCTTTTCTGGCGGAGCCGAGATGGGTTCCGAGCAACCCAAAGACGTCAAACGACCGGTACAATCGGCCACCGCTTACAATCACAGCTCGGATTCAGGGTTTTCCCTATGAATTCGTTGACATTCGATTTCGCCGCTAACTATACTTCAATAGCGTGTTAAGTGAGGCAATCTCGTCTGAACAGGCAAATACTGTCGGCAAGGGCGACCTTTTACTGGTTTTTGGTTAATCGCTCGCTCCTGACCGACGGAAACTTCAATCGTCTCTTGTCGGCCGGAACGTAATACGGAATCTTCGCAATGACCCTACTTGGGAAGTCGTTCTCAGTCATCATCCTGATCCTAAGCTTGACCTTCATGGTGTTGGCTCTTGCGGTCAATGCATCCCACCGCAACTGGCGCGATGTGGTCATGGGACCTACGGGACTGAAAGCACAAATTCGGACCACCGAATCAACGAATCAACAACTTCGCGACACCACGGAACGAACGCGTGCAGCGCTGAGTCGCGAACAAGCCGCTCGGCGGACGGCGCTGGCTGCGTTACAAACCCAGCTTGATCAACTCGAAAGCCAATTGCAGAACAGCGAGTCGAGCGTTCAACAATTGGAAGCACAAAACACGGTGCTGACGCAGACCGATCGCAGTCGTGCTCAACAGTTGGAAGAGTTGACCTCGGAAACCGCTCGGCTCCGGGACCAAATTCGCAAAGAACAACAAGACCGCGATGAACTGTTCACCCAGACGTTGAAGTTGACCAACGACATGAACAAGCTCCGTGGCATCGTTCAGATTCAACAAGATCGCAACGATCAGTTGATGGCCCAGGTCACGCGTTACAAGGAAGTCACCGATGCAAAAGGGATCGACATCAACGAGCCCATTGGCGGTGCCCCACCCGACCGCAACGGCACAGTTCTTGTGATCAATCGTCCCAAGAAACTTGTCGAAGTTTCCATCGGTTACGACGACGGACTACGGAAAGGTCACCGGCTCGAAGTGACGCGTCAAGGTCGCTATGTGGGCAAGTTGGAAGTGCTGAAGGTAGAACCCGACCACTCGGTCGCCGCGATTTTGCCGGATTACAGTCAAGGAACCATCCAGGAGAACGACCGTGTCGACACTACCCTCGACTGAGCCCGCCAAGAGTCGCAAACAGCCAGCGAGTGTTTACACCGTCATGCTGCTGCTGAGCGTGATCTTTCTGCTGATTGCCGTGATCGCCATGTTTGTGGAACTGGGTCGCTGGGCCCCGGACTACTATCGCACCAATTCGGCGCAGCCCGGTGCGATGGTCGTTCACACCGACAACACGCAATTCATGTAGTCGTCGCAGCTTGTGCGTCGACCGAAGCGCCGCTGTTCCATTTCGTGAAATCGTTTGAATCACGGTGCACCCGTCGATAGATGGTGTCTCTTTCAACGGGTTCGCGTCCCGCTTCACTGATCAATCCACGGATCTTATCAATCGACAGGCATTCCGGTGTCGTTGCGCCAGCATCGTGGTAAATCAACTCGTGACGCACCGTACCATCAAGATCATCGGCTCCGTAGGCCAAGGCCGTTTGCGCCGTCTCGACGCCTAACATGATCCAGTACGCTTTGATGTGTTGGATGTTATCGAGCATCAACCGGCTGATGGCGATCGTCCGCAGATCCATCAGCGCCGAAGGTTTCCTGATGTCCGACAACTTCGTATTTTCGGGATGAAAGGCCAACGGGATGAAGACTTGGAAGCCTCCGGTTTCGTCTTGCAGTTCACGCAACCGGATCAAATGATCGATCCGATGAAACGCTTTTTCCACATGCCCATACAGCATCGTGCAGTTGGTTCGCAGCCCGATTTGGTGAGCCGTTCGATGAATATCAAGCCATGCGTGCGTATTCGCTTTGTGTTCACACAATTGGTCGCGAACTTCGGGGTGGAAGATCTCAGCCCCTCCACCCGGCATGCTGCCTAAACCAACGGAGATCAAATCTTCCAACACCCAGCGGACCGATTGCTTGGTCTGAAACTCAAACCAATTGATCTCCACCGCGGTCCAGCCTTTCAAGTGAATCTGCGGGTAATTCGTGTGCAACAGCTCGATTATATTCCGGTACCAGTGGTACGTTTTTTGGTGATGCAGCCCGCCGACAATGTGCATTTCCGTGCAGCCGTTCTCGGTCGCTTCGCGTCCTCGATCCAGCACCTGTTCATCGGTCATCGCGTAGCCCTTGGGGTCACGCAGATCACTTCGAAAGGCACAAAAGCGACATCGATAGACGCAAACGTTGGTCGGATTCAAATGGGTGTTGATGTTGTAGTACCCAACGTTTCCGTTCTTCCGCTCGCGAACCCAATTCGCGAGCTCACCAATTTCTTGAAGCCGGACCCCGGGATCATAGAGAAAAATCCCATCCTCAAGCGACAACCGCTGTTCGGCTTCGACCTTGTCTCGGATTTCTCGAAAACGAGCTTTTGTTTCTTGATTCATTCGATTCATACCCACAAACAATCAACTGTGCCTGCAATCAGTAACGTCAAACTAATCGCCGCATTGGTATTAAAGAAGGCCTGGTTCACGCGGCCCAAGTCGTGCGGACGCACCAACGCGTGTTGCCACAGGACCATCACCGTGATGACCACCAACGTGATCCAAAACAAAGTGCCCAGCCCCGAGGATCCCGCCACCCATGGCAACAACGCCAACAAGGCAAGCATCACCACATGACAAACCGCAGCCATCTGCAAGGCGCCACCCACTCCAAACCGAGCCGGTACACTGTGCAGGCCCAGCTTGGTGTCAAACTCAGCGTCTTGGCAAGCGTAAATGATATCGAACCCGGTCACCCAAGCCGCTACCGCCGCCGCCAACAAAACGGGGGCCAGCAAATCGCTGGGATTCGTCAACACTTCGTTTCCGCGTACCGCGACCCAAGCACAAATCGGCGCCAGACTCAGTGCAACACCAAGCCAAAGGTGCGACGCCGCGGTAAATCGTTTCGCCAAACTATAGCCAAACAAAAAAACCAGCACGGGAATCGATCCGGCAAGTGGCAACGCGTTTGGCCAGAATAACAGCGTGGAAGCAACAAAGCCGATCGAACACAAAACGGTGAAAACCATCACGCTGTTTCGCGATAACAAACCAGCCGGCAAATGCCGCTGGGCCGTTCGAGGATTTTCGGCATCGATCCGATGATCCACCAAACGATTGAACGCCATCGCCGCGCTACGAGCAAACACCATGCAGAACAGAATCCCGACAGCATCTTGCACACGAAATACCGGCCGGTCTGCGGATGCGAGCGGCGTGGTAAACGCCATCACCGCCGCGAAAGCAGCAAACGGCAGCGCAAAAAGAGTGTGACTGAATCGAATCAGCCCAAGCCAATCTCGCGTGCTCATGCTTCGCCCCAGCGGCCGATTAGGGAATTGTCGACACCGATCTGATCCAAAATCCGGCTGACGATAAAATCGACGAGCGAATCAAGCGAATCGACACCGTGATACCAGCCCGGCATCGCCGGCAACATCACCGCTCCGGCCGCCGCAACTCGTTGCATGTTCTCCAGCTGCATCACACTCAGTGGCGTTTCCCGCGGCACCAGCACCAACCGTCGATGCTCTTTCAAATGAACCTCCGCCGCTCGTTGGATCAAATTCGATGCCGAGGCATGGGCGATCCCACTCAGCGTGCTGCCGCTGCAGGGACAAACCACCATTGCCGAAGTGCGAAACGAACCGCTGGCGATCGGTGTGAAATAGTCGTTGTAACGGTGGTAGTGGATGTTCGCACGCTGTGCCGCCAAATCGCCCGCCGGCAAATCACCCGCCAACATCGATACACCGGTCGGATTCGACCATTTTGGCACATAGCGAAGAAGCGGCAGCAAGTCGGCGTCGTTGAGATCCACCTCAAGATCCAATTCCTGTCGAATCACCGCCGCACCACTCGGGCTGATCGTCAAATGGACCTCGGTCCCGCTGCGGCTGAGGAGCTGCAGCAAGCGAACCCCGTAGATCGCGCCACTTGCGCCGGTCATCGCCAAGACAACGGGGTAATCTTGATTCAAGTCCGACATCAAGGCTGCCCCTGTTTCATCAACTCGTTCCGCACTGAGGGTTTCTTCCCCTCGTAAATCGTGGCCACTCCGAAGGTCATCGGGGTGAAGCGAACCTGCACCATCCCAGCGGCTGTCATCCGATCGGCGAGCGTCTGTCCATCAGGAAACTGGCCCACCGACTCGGGCAGGTACTTGTAGGCCGATTTGTCATTGCGAGCGAACCATTGACCAATTCGCGGCAAGATGATGCGAAAGTAGAAACCGTAGAGCTGCCGCAAACCGATCATCCGTGGCTGGGAGAATTCCAAGACCACCACCTGGCCGCCAGCGGTGCAAACTCGCACCATCTCACGTAACCCCTGATCGGTATCGGTCACATTCCGCAATCCGAACGCGACGGTCACGCACTGGAACGTATTTTCAGGAAAGGGCAACGCTTGCGAATCGGCTTCGATGAACTCGATGTTTTCGCTGCTTTTCCCTGGCCGCCGTTTTTGGCAGGCGATTTCCAGCATCGCGGTGCAAAAATCGCTGCCCATGACGTGCACCGACGGCGGTGCCTTTTTGGCGATCGCGATCGCCAAGTCACCCGTTCCCGTACATGTATCGAGCACGGGATGGTTCGGCTCCATCCGCAACCGCCGCACCGCTCGCCAGCGCCAATAGCGGTCGATGCTGAGCGACAACAGGTGGTTCATCGCATCGTATCGAGGGGCGATTTGACGAAACATCTCTCGCACCCGCGTCCCACTCTTATCAACGCCGGGCACGGCGGAATCATCGCCGGCAGAATCACGGTCAGCAGAATCGTTGTCGATGGGGGCCATTTCGTGTTGTTCGAAAACCGATGCGGTCATAGGATGTGCTGGTTGCGGGAAAGATGCGTGGGGCGGCGATGCCCCCATTGGCGAGCGATCGATCGCGGCGAAAACCGTCGTCCGTTGCCGACCGATCGGTCAGGTACAGACTTGACTCGGACCTCTAAACTATTCCAAAGACCGCATGATTGTTACTCCCCACAACTGACCGAAACGTGCTTTCTCCGACCCAAACCATCCGAACCCTGCTGTTTGACATCGACGGCACCCTGCTGCGCACCAACGAAGGAGGCCGTGGAGCGTTGGAATCGGCGCTCGAAGACGAGTTCCAGCTTGACGCCGCCCGGGTCGATATCCCGTTTTGCGGGCGGACCGATCGGCAAATCCTCAACGAGTTGTTGATTCGCAACCAACTGCCGCCCAGCGATTCGAACCGCCAACGATTGCAGCAGCGCTACTTGTCCTTTTTGCCGGCGGTGCTCACCGAACGTGGTGGCGAGGTACTTCCCGGCGTGATGGACGTGCTCCGCGCCATTGCCGACGATTCCCGTGTTTGCGTCAGCGTAATGACGGGGAATCTGCATGAAAGCGCTACTTTCAAGCTCAGCCATTTCGGTCTGAGCCGCTATTTTCGCTGGATCGTCGGCGGCGACCACGATTGCCATCGCGACGATTTGGCCCGCAGGGCAATGGCAACCATCCGGGACGCTTTCGGGGATGAGGCAACCGAACAGGTGATGGTGATTGGCGACACACCAGCGGATATCCGCTGCGGCCACGCGATCGGTGCCCGAACCATTGGCGTTTGCACCGGCCGTTACGACCGCCAAGCACTCGAGGCCGAAAACCCGCACGTCGTTCTCGATGACTTGTCGGACGTCGCCCAGGTCTGCTCGCTGTTCGTTTCGTGAAGGGGTTTCGCCGCGGCTACTTGTTTTCCGCCATTTCACGCGCGTGGTAGCTGCTGCGTACAAACGGCCCACTGGCCACCTGCTTGAAGCCCATGCTGCGTGCGATCTCGCCGAGCTCCTCAAACTCTTCGGGCGGAAGGTATCTGACCACCGGCAAGTACTTGTCGCCCGGTTGCAGGTATTGACCGAGCGTCAAGAAATCGACGCCATGCTCGCGTAGATCGGCGAACGCCTCGAGCAATTCACCACGCTGCTCGCCCAGCCCTAACATCAAACCGCTCTTGGTCGCCACCTCTGCATTGTATCGCTTGACCTGCCGCATCATTTCGAGTGTCCAACGATAATCACTCTTGGGCCCGCGAACCCGGCGATACAGCCGCGGTACGGTTTCCATATTATGGTTGAACACGTCTGGCTCCGCCTCGATCACTCGCTCGAGCGATTCTTTGCAGTGAATAAAATCGGGCGTCAGCACTTCGGTCGTCGCCCCGGTCTGCTCACGCACGGCCACCACACATTGATAAAAATGCTCGGCACCACCATCGGGCAAATCGTCTCGCGTGACGCTGGTAATCACCACATGCTTCAACCCCAATCGAGCGGCAGCTTCGGCCACTCGACTCGGTTCATCCGATTCCGGCATTTCCGGACGGCCCCGGTGAACGGCACAAAACCCGCACGGACGGGTGCAAACGTTGCCCAAAATCATGAAGGTTGCCGTTTGCTGGCTGTAACACTCCATCCGGTTGGGGCACTTGGCGTTGTCACAGACCGTTTCCAGTTTCAATTCATCGAGCAGCCCGCTGGTCATGTGGTTGGAATTCCCGCGCGGAACCGGGCGACGCAGCCAGCGGGGCAAACGTCCCGAAGCACTGAGGTCCGCTCCGGCAGGCATTTCGGGTTCAGCGACAACAGGTAAGCGAAAAGCCATAGGATGGGGGGTGAAATGCGAGCGAAACGAATGAACCAAACGGTAACAACCATCGCATTGTAATGAAGCCGCTCCGCCCGTCTGCGCTAGAACCTCCCTTCGCGTTACAATTCCCGGCTTGATGCAAAGAAAAAACAGGGTCCATGGCAAAGAACAAAAAATCGAAAAAGTCGACTTCGGGAAAAAAGGCGGACACGGGCTTCACGATCGTCACCGAAAACCGAAAAGCTCGCCACCGTTACGAAATCCTCGATTCTGTCGAGTGTGGATTGATGTTGATCGGCAGCGAGGTGAAATCGATGCGCGAAGGCAAAATGTCGCTTGATGAAGCCTACATTCGTGTGAAATCTGGCGAATTATGGCTGATCGGTTCCGATATCGCTCATTACAACAACGCCGGCATGTGGAATCATGACCCGCGGCGCCCACGAAAATTGCTGGTCCATGCGCGTGAGTTCGACAAGTTCGCCGGTGCGGCGCTGCAGCGGGGTTTGACCCTTGTGCCGCTAAGGGTCTATTTCAACGCTCGAGGCATCGCCAAGTGTGTCATGGGGCTGGCCAAAGGAAAGAAGATCTTCGACAAACGCGAGACGTTGAAAAAACGCGATACCGAACGTGGACTGCAACGAGCCATGCGGCGTCGCTAAACGCTCCCCCCCGGTTGCCCCCTGCCGAGAAAGAACAACCCATGACCTTGGAAAGCTCCAACATGACGTTAAAGATCACCGATCTGGTCAAGACATTCGATCAACCCGGCGGCGGTCGGTTGAAGGTTTTGGACGTCGCCAACTTTGCCATCGCATCGGGTGAACAGGTTGCATTGATTGGCGAAAGCGGTGGGGGAAAGACAACGCTGTTGCACCTGATCGCAGGGTTGCTCACACCCGACAGCGGTTCGATCCGATTGGCGGGAACGGACTTGACGATGCTAAGCGAACAAGGTCGTGACCGATTTCGCGCTTCGACCATTGGTTACGTTTTTCAGACCTTCAATCTGCTACCCGCCTTCACTGCCATCGAAAATGTCCGACTCGGGATGACGTTTGGACACGGGCGCCATGATTCCCACCGTGCGTTGGAGTTGCTCGACCGGGTCGGGCTGGCCGACCGTGCCCACTACCGCCCGGCTCAGCTGAGCGTCGGTCAGCAACAACGCGTGGCGATCGCCCGAGCACTGGCGGCAAAACCAAAATTGCTGCTCGCCGATGAACCCACCGCGAACGTCGACCCGGTTAGCGCCGAAGCGGTCCTCAATTTAATCCGACAATCGTGTATCGACGAGAAGCTCGCGATGTTGATGGTGACTCACAGCATGGAGGTGGCCGAGCGTTTCCATCGAATCGAGAAGCTGGACGAGATCAACCATGCGTTCGCACATCCGATGTAAGCCCTTGGCGAACGGACGCGAGAACCTTTCAAGCCGTTCCTTCAAAACCCCTTCCCCCTACGCACCCGCTTCTACCGATGTCCTTGATCCAAATCGCTTGGCGCAACTTCTGTCACCGTTCCTTGTCGAGTTCGCTGACCACGCTGTCGTTGGCACTCGGTGTCGGGTTGGTCGTGTTAGTCCTTTCGATCTTCGGCATCATCAGCGAAGCGTTTTCTCGAAATGCATCCGTTGGGTACAACCTGGTCGTTGGCCCCAAAGGTAGCGCGCTACAATTAACGCTCAACAGTGTTTACTACTTGAGCCAGCCGATCGAGAACTTGCCGTTCACCGAGTACATGGAATTTTTCTCCAAACCGGAACGAGCCGAGATGGTTCGCCGCTATGGTGGCGACCCAAAGCTGGGCGAGCGTGACGGCGAGTACGTGGGATTCGTGGCCGGCGGCTACGCGATCCCGCTGGCCCTTGGCGATTACTACGGGGAATTCCGCGCGGTTGGCACCACAACCGATTTCTTTGAAAAGCTGCGTCATGGCCCCAACGTCGATGAACCGTTTACCTTCAAAGAAGGCCGCGCGTTCAAAGCATTCACTCAAGAAAACGGCTACTTCGAAGCCGTGCTCGGTTCGCGAGTCGCTTCGGAAATGGGAATGCACGCCGGGGATGTCTTCTATCCAACGCACGGTGATCCCGAAGGAAAAGGGCACGGACAGGGTTTCAAAATTGTGGGAATCCTTGACCCGACCGGAACCCCCAACGATCGAGCGACCTTTGTGAACCTCGAAGGTTTCTATTTACTCAACAACCATTCCAAACCGCTGACCGGCGACGAAGTGATCGTCGAGAACGACGATTGGAAACAGCTCGACCCCGAACACAAACCGCTTTCAATTCCGCAACGTGAAGTCACGTCCATCCTGGTCCGCAATGGCAACTTAATGTTTGCACCCGGGATGCAGAACAAGATCAATGAAGGGCTGCAAGCACAAGCTGCGGCACCCGTCGGCGAGATCGCAAAGCTGATGACCGCGATCGTGGGGCCGCTGCTCAAGGCGCTCTTGGCGATCACCTTGATCACCTGTGTCGTGGCAGCCGTCGGAGTCTTGGTGGCAATTTATAACTCGATGAACGACCGCCGACGCGACATCGCCGTGATGCGGGCGCTCGGGGCTCGCCGCGATACCGTGACGACGATCATCTTGGCTGAGAGTCTTATCATTGCGCTGATCGGTGGTGTGTTGGGCTGGTTCCTGGCCCACTTTGCGATTTGGTGTGCGAGCGGCTACATCGAAGAGCAAACCGGCGTGCAAGCGACGATGTTCACGACCAGCACCTACGAATTGGCGGTGCTGCCCTTGGTGATTGCATTGGCCTTGTTAGCCGGGTTTTTGCCGGCTTGGTCGGCCTACCGCACCGACGTGGGTTCGAATTTGGCCGCCTAGCTCGCATCGGTGAAGGAATCCATTTCTCGAAAAATTTCAAGAATCGCTCAAGTTCACCTATCGTTGTGCGATCCGAAGATGAGAAAAGCGACCAGCGGCAATGGACGCCGCTGTGCGGCTCACCCCAAGGATTCTTCTCGGAACTCTCTTCTCATGACCGATCTACTCCAGTTGCTCCGAATCGTAGATGCTATCATCTTGCCAATGGTGGCCATGTCGGTTCTGTTTTTAAGCAAAGTCAGCTATGGCTGTTGGGCCAAATGGGCGGAACGACAGTTTTTTACCGTACTAGCCGTGATGACGCTGGCCACGCTTCGAACGGTGATTCATTGCGATGATGCCTGGCTGATTCACACCGCAACGCTCGGTTTTATGATCGTGGCGGCATTGTATGTACCGGCTCAAACGGGGGTGGTCACCTAATCGATTGCCCTCCCTCGATCCTACCTGAACGAACCGATTTATGAATCAGGCTCCCGCGGGAAACCGCGTTTCAAACTCCGACGCCCAGGATTCCTACGTCCAAGTCGTCCCGGGCGGCCCCGTGCTGGGTTCGATCACGCCACCGGGTAGCAAGAGCTTGACCAATCGAGCTCTGATCTGCGCAGCGTTCGCTGCGGGACGCTCGCGACTTACCGGTGCCCTTCGCAGCGAAGACACCGAAGTGATGATCGAAGCGCTTCAAAAGATCGGCATGGAGGTTCGCGTCGATGACGCGGGTAAAACCATTGAGGTTGCAAACCCACAAGAGCCTTTCTTTCCTGCTGCGAAATCCAAGCCTGCGACAGCGTCGCTGTTCATCGCCAACAGCGGGACGACCGTCCGATTTCTGACGGCAGCCTTGTCTGCGTTTGGTGGCAACTATCGGTTGACCGGCGTTCCGCGTATGCACCAACGGCCGATCGGCGACTTGGTCCAAGCGATCCAACCGATCTTGGACGGATCGATTCGTGCCGAATCGCCAGGTGGGTGTCCCCCCGTGCACATCGATTCAGGCGGCTGGAAGCCGGGCCAACTGCATGTTGCGGGATCCGTTAGCAGCCAATACCTGAGTGGCCTGATGATGGCGGCCCCGATTCGCCCAATCGGAGCCGCGAAACCAACCGTCGACGCCGGAACGCGGATTGTCGTCGATGGCGAATTGGTATCGCGTCCCTACGTCGACATGACGGTCGACGTCATGAGATCGTTCGGCGCCAACGTGACCGTAGTGAGCGAGGGATTGTCCGAAGGGGAAACGATTGCGTTTGAGATTTCCGCTCTCCCCCAACCCAGCGGATTCGGCTATCGAGGTTGCGACTACTGCATCGAGCCGGACGCTTCGGCGGCAAGCTACTTTTGGGCTGCCGCAGCGATCAGTGGCGGACGAGTCACGGTCAACGGTTTGTCTCGCCGTGCGATCCAGGGGGACGTTGGGTTTGTGGACGTGCTTGAAAAGATGGGCTGCGAGGTCTTGCACGAAGCAGACTCGATCACGGTCGTCGGCAAACCACTACGCGGCGTCGACGTCGACATGAACGCGATCAGTGATACCGTCCAAACCTTAGCCGTCGTCGCCTTGTTCGCCGATGGACCGACGCGAGTGCGCGGGGTCGCTCACAACCGATTCAAGGAAACCGACCGAATCGGCGACCTTGCCTGTGAGCTTCGCAAGCTTGGCGCCCAGATCAGCGAACATGACGATGGGCTCTCGATCACGCCGCCACAACAGGATTCCGGTTGGCAGGGGGCCGATTTGAAGACCTATCATGACCACCGCATGGCGATGAGTTTGTCGCTAGCGGGGCTCAAGCTGGATGCCGTTCGGATCGAAGACCCTTCTTGTACGTCGAAAACCTACCCGGAATTCTTCGCGGACTTAGAGCGTTTGCTAGGCCGTCCACACCGTTGGGGATCCGCAAAAGCCAAAGCGAGCCCGAAACAGGGAAGCTAAGCGACGGGCTCCCCGACTCCGTTGCGTTCATCGCCCAAAATGCATTCAACTCGGCAAAGCCGCTCGGCCGAGCACCGTCGCGATCGCATTCCCTTCGGACGTGTGGCTGATGCAAAGAACGTGGTCGTGAGTGAGCGGTTGGGCGTCACGCCGCTCGACGGTCGCGGCTCCTGCTTCGGGCAACACGATCGAGGGCGGTACGACCTTTCGAGAAAGCGCCACGACCGCCACCAAGACTTCAATCGACCCGCTTGCCGCGCCACAGTGTCCGACCAAACCGATCGGTGTCACCAGAGGAACCCCCGGCAAGCAGCGCTCCAACGCACGGCGTTCTTGCTCATCCATCAGCGGATCGCCCATCGCATGGCTGACGACAAACCCGATATCCGCCGTAGCAAGGTTAGCTTTGCGGATGGCCTCGCCGACCGCCAATTCGATCGCTTGAGCCGAACCGCGAATGCCGCTGGGGTGATTCAGGTTGGAACGTTTCGCCAAGGACATGCCTCCCGAAGCAACAAACCGGGACGCCATCGCCACCACTTCCGCCAACGGGTTTGCACCGCGGCATCTCGCCGTCTCCATCGATTCCAAGACAAACGAAACTGCGGCTTCGCCGCCAACGACACCTGCGGACGCTTGATCGTAGGGGCGTGACGACGCCGAGATCGGATCCGAGACATCCGCCGTTGGCAAATCGTTGCGGTAATTCATCCGAGTGGTGTTGATCCGCGTCCCGCAACCGCCTGACATCACCCAAGTCGCGGTGCCCCGCTGAATGCACGAAATCGCTTCCATCATCGCCGCTGGGGCCGATGTGTCACCGAGGACAAGGGTGTTGTTTGGCCCGTGCGCATTCAACGCGATGCCGACATGGCAGGCCGGCATATTGGGAAGGTACTTCAACATCCACAGCGGCATCACTTTGCGCATCGCGGCGGCACCGAACTGCGATTCAATGACGCTACCGTTCTCAGAGATGCAATCGATAAAGGCATCCACCAGCTCTGTGGGGGGGCCGAACAGCATTTCACTGCCAAAAACCGTACCGATTTGATCTGGCCGGATTGGACCGTCGCTGGAAGCCGGTAAATCGCCCGACAGCCCCGCGTCGTCAACCGCCATCATCGATGCTGCAAACGACAACTGGATTTCGCGGCACATCACCTTAATCGCCTTGCGCGGCTTCACAAAGCGTTTTGCATCGAAACCAATCACCGGGGCTCCGATCCAAATCCCAGGATCGTTCGATTCGTCCGGCGGCGTCGGCCCGTCGTCATCCCGGTCTTCGAGCGACCGGATCCCCGAATCCCCACGCAAAACCGCATCAAAAAAATCGGCGTGCCCAATTCCAATCGGCGATACAACTCCCGCACCGGTGATGACGATTCGTTTTTCCGGCATGTTCGCGTTTACGTGAATAACGAGAGGTTTGGGGCAACTGGGTGGCGAAAATCCCTACACCGACCGGGCATTCTGTCGGTGCCGGACGCCCTGCAAGTATGATTCCTCGCGCACCGAGTTACCAGGGCGGACGTCGATTTACTCGCTGGCAGCCTAACGGAATCGCCACCAAAGCCCCACCCGACCTGCCTGACCGTCAGATCTTACCAAATGATGAAGGTTGGTTTAACCGATACTCGATTCGGGACGGCTGAGCCTCAACTTTCGCTTCCGGTGGTGCCGATAAATCCAGCTAGGCGATCAGGACCCGTTGTGCGGCTGGAGCATAGCGCGACAGCCAGCGGCGATGATTGGCAAAACCACGAACCTTTTCGTCAAAGGGTTCGATTGCTTGCAAAACACCGTATCACATTGCATGGTTGCATCGTGATCGGACAAGGTTTACGGATGGGGGAGTCCGCGAAAATGAAACAGAACTACCTGGCACTACTCGCCATGCTTTGCGCTGGCACTGGCTTTGCCGCCGAAGGACAGAACGTTTACGACGTAGGCGACGCGAACACCGCCAACCCAATCGCTCAGGTCGGTTACCTTGAAGTCGGCGAATCGGTTTGCGGTTGCGCAGGTGCGTGCAACTGTGGCGTCGCCGATACCAGCTTTGGCACGGGCTGCATGGAGGGTTGCGAAGTCGGATGCGAAGACGATTGTGGCAGCATTTTTGACAGCGCTTGCGAGTGCAACTTGGGCGACCCGTGCATGTTGTTCGGCGAATGCGGAAACTTCTCCGTTGGCGGTTGGGTCAGTGTTGGCTACAACAATAAATCCTTGCCGTTGTTCAACAATCGTGCCAACGAAGCACAGGTCCATCAAGCGTGGCTGTATGCGGAAAAAGCAATCGATACCTCGTGCGGTTTCGACATCGGTGGCCGCATCGATTACCTTTACGGTACAGACGGTCCCGATACGCAAGCATTCGGAATCGACAACAACCATTGGGATAACCAATGGGACAACGGACCCGACTATGGTCACGCGATCCCACAACTATACATGGAAGCGGGCTATGGCGATTGGTCGGTCAAGGCAGGCCACTTTTATACGATCATCGGATGGGAAGTGGTCCAAGCGACCGGAAACTTCTTCTATAGCCACGCCTACACGATGTACAACAGCGAACCGTTCACCCATACCGGTGCGTTAGCGACCTATTCGGGAATGGAAAAGTTAGAGCTGTTCGGTGGCTATGTACTGGGCTGGGACAGTGGCTTTGAAGACAATGGTGACGCGTTCTTGGGTGGTGCCTCTTTATCGCTCAACGACGACGTGACGTTGACCTATTCGGCGGTTGGCGGTGTGTTCGCCAATAACCTCGATGCTTTTGAACAAGGCTACATGCATTCGGTCGTTGCCGACATCGCGCTGACGGACAAATTGCAATACGTTTTTCAAACCGACTTGCTGACCAGCGACGATCGGGATGAGCAGACTGTTCGCGATACCTTTGGAATCAACCAGTACTTGATCCGAGAAATCAACGACTGCATCTCCATCGGAGCCCGCATGGAATGGTGGCAGGTTCAAGCGGACAGTCGTGGCTACGCAGACCCCGATGCTGCGAATCCCGCTGACGCTGCAGCGATCGTCGCAGCAGGGTATGACCCAGCCAGCGAAGATTTCGATGTCTACGCACTCACACTGGGGGTCAATGTTCGACCGCATGCGAATGTGGTTGTCCGCCCTGAAATCCGCTATGACTGGGTTTACGGGAATCGCGACTGGCTTGCAGCGATTGGGGACCCGCTACTTCAGGACAACGCCAACACCCAGACCACGTTTGGCATCGACACCGTGATTACCTATTAGTTTCCGATACGAAACGACGACGATCCTGAAAAGGCGGGCCTCTTGCGTAAGCGGGGGCTCGTCTTTTTTCGTCTTACCCCGAAGGAGTCCCCCCTCCGTCGAAGGTCGTGTCGTATCGCTTCTCTCTCCCTTTGGGTGGGCGAAGTCCTTCGGAGCGATCGCTATGCCGTTCTGTGCATCGGTGAACGTCTCATTCCAGGTCGGATCGAAATCCACAATTGCGATGCCCGCTAACTAGGCAATGCCTGTGCTAGATGCTTAAGCACGAGGCTCACGTCATGCGCATTGGGCCGGTTGCAGCGACGAAACGCAAATTCCTCAATATCTTAAAGCCTTTTGTCGGAACCGTTTACGACATCAATCAAGCCGTCTTCCGCTGATTTGGCCCGGCGATTGCTCACCAGCAAAACATAGAACGGCGGATCCTGTTTCTTCAGCGATTAGCTCGCGAGCAATGAAAAATGGCCCGGGCAGGAGTTGATGGTGAGAAACCAGAAGCGTCCGCCGCTTCAAAATTTTTGGCGTTTTGCAGCTGTCGCAATTCACCAATCCAAATGGTTTCACCTCTCAAAAGAAGAAAGTAGGCGATGTCGATGTTACAACATTTTCGAGCTCCAGTGCTCACCGTGTTCGTGTGTTTGGGGATGATGGGAGTCGGCTTGACGCTCGCGTCGGTCGCTTCGGCTCAGGACGAGCCAGCGGCAGTCACGGAGGTTGCGGAGGCAACCGACGCGGGCGCAGTCGATGCTGCGGAGGACGCGGCACCGGTCGGCTGGAATGCCGGCGACAAGGTCTCCGACCTCTCTTACGACGACTCAAACGATTATGCGATCAACACCTTAATCATGTTCGTCTGTGCGGTTTTGGTTCTGTTCATGCAAGCAGGCTTCGCGATGGTCGAAGTCGGAATGAACTCTGCCAAAAACACCGTCAACATTCTTGCCAAGAACGTGATGGACCTCGCCGTTGGCGTGCTGCTCTTTCTGCTGATTGGCTACGCACTGATGTATCCGGGGTCTTGGATCGCGGAGGGCTATTTGGGATCGCCTGGGTCCTTCATCTCTCGTGATGCTCAGATTGAAGAAGTGAACGGCGAAGAAGTCTGGGCATCGGCTCCCGCCTACTCTGATGGCGCTTACGCGTCGAACTCTGCTGATTTCTTATTCCAAGTTGCTTTCGCGGCGACCGCAGCGACGATTGTCTCGGGTGCAGTTGCTGGCCGAATGAAGTTTGGTGCTTACTTGATCTACAGTGCATTGTTAACCGGCTTGATCTATCCGATTAGCGGTTCCTGGAAATGGGGAGGTGGCTTCCTTGACGCGATGGGATTCCAAGACTTCGCCGGCAGTGTCGTCGTCCACGCGGTTGGGGGTTTCGCAGGTCTTGCCGGTGCCATTGCACTTGGACCGAGGCTTGGACGCTATACCGCGGATGGAAAAAGCGTTCCCTTGCCGGGGCACAACATCGCCTTTGCCGCACTTGGCGTGTTCATTCTGTGGGTGGGTTGGTACGGTTTCAATCCAGGTAGCCAACTGACTTACTCGGGTGCTGCAAACGCAGAGGCGACCACTTACATTGCTGTCACGACAACGATCTCCGCCGCCGCTGGTGCCATCGTTGCCTTGCTTACCGGTTGGACTTTGTTCGGCAAACCGGACCTCACCATGGCCCTCAACGGTGTCCTCGGTGGTTTGGTTGCGATCACTGCAAACTGTGACCGCGTCAGCCAAGTTGAATCGATTGTGATTGGTGCGATTGGTGGAGCGTTGGTGGTCATCGGGATTGTCTTACTCGATAAGCTTCACATCGACGACCCGGTCGGTGCATGGCCGGTCCACGGCTTGTGTGGTGTTTGGGGTGGTATCGCCACCGGGATCTTTGGCGACCTGCCTGATGGGGTGGAATCCGTGGGAGCCTTTATCGGAATCCAGGCCTTCGCAACGTTGGTGATTTGTGCATGGGCCTTCATCACAATGGGTGGGCTATTCTTTTTGCTCAAGGCGATCGGCTTCCTCCGGGTTTCGCCAGAAGAAGAAGCAGCCGGTTTGGATATTTCGGAGCATGGCATGCACGCCTACCCATCCGACGCAATCTCAGGGGGAGCGATCGCTTAGTCGATTGGCTTTTCAGCTGAGGAACGAACTACCACCGCAGCTCCGCCAGATTCACACGAGATAGGATCTCAAGGCTGTGTTCTGGCGGAGCAGCCCGGTGAGAAAAACGGACCCAACTCCACGTTTGAGGAACTTGCAAAACGTTGACTTCTTGGCTCTTGCCTGGGCCAGAAGAAGCCCCAATGACCCGTGACGAATGTCCGCCTCATTCGGCACGGGTCGGGGTTTTTCTTCCAACCTGTGGCAACCAAGAGGGTCTCGATCGAGCCGGCCCGCTTCGCAAGAAGCAGGCCGGCTCTTTTTTGGTTACTCCCGACCCGCTCAAACCGACAACCCCTAACCGGGGGCGAGGCTGACGACTAAAATGCGTCGTCACTCCGATCTCCCCTGCACGAAGTAGTCCCGTGAAGCTGATCATCGCCATCATTCAACCGAGCAAACTCGAAGCGGTCAAAGAGGCACTCACCAAGGTCGACGTGTTTCGTTTGACCGTGATGGATTGTCAAGGATTCGGTCGCCAAAAGGGCCAAACGGGGGTTTATCGAGGTCACGAATTCAGCGTCAATCTGCTACGAAAAGTTCAACTACAGATTGCGGTCAACGAAGAGTTCGTCAAACCGACGGTCGACGCGATTCTGCAAGGCGGACACACCGGCGAGATTGGCGACGGCAAGATCTTTGTCCTGCCCATGGACGACTGCATCCGAATTCGAACCGGCGAGCGGGGCAGCGAAGCCATCTAAACCGAAGAGTCCTAATGCTTTGTCCCGACGTAGAATGGAGGCTGTCTTCAATGGCGTTGACCGGAAGGGAAGAGAGGGGAAGGGGGTTTGGCTACTTGACTTGCAAACGGCCAAGCGGGTTAGAATAGGCGCGGACGGATCGACGACGGCCGAGAGAATCTCACAATCCGCTTTGCAATATCTAAACAAAACACAGTCGATCTCCTCTGTATCAAAGGATTCCGTCAAGAAGTCACCCTCGGGAGAACCTGTTCCATCGCAACGGATATATTCCGACTCTGTCGACGGTAAACGTATCGTCGTCAAGTTTTTCGTTGAGTTTTTTCCATCGGATGTTCCATCGACCATTTCGTATCGGTTTCGAATGAACTCATGCGACGAGAGCCAATAGTCTTTCTCGGTCTCCATCGAAAACTTAACTTCCCCAGCATCGTAGTGGATTACACCGGATTCCTGGGAAACAATCTGGGGATCATGCCAGACCAGATAGGATGACAGAACTTCTTCAAAGGAATGGCGATTGCGGTAGTTGCCGAAAAAGGCGTAACCGAATGCTCGAAATTCAAAGGGCATCATGACTCGGTAATTCTGCCCAGGCACGGTACCTTTCACGCGTAGCTTGGTACTCTCTGGCTCCTGGATCGCAGTGGTCTCGCGAGTCTGAAGTCCAACGCCTCTTCTGGTTTCAATTTCGCCGGTCCCCTCCTGTCGAGTTGCAACTGACAACAAATGAAGCGACCGCTCCGACTCATAATCAAAATAATAGCTCCCAGTCGTTTTCTGCTGAACCTGAGTAGCACCTGGAGGAGATATTTCTAGTTCATATTCGAACGCTCCATTCTTGATCGAATCGCGAAGCACCATCGCCTCGGCCACTTTTCCCGAGAAGCCGGCATCAACCCGAAGCGGCTCTTGCTGCCCAAAAACAGGGTCACAACTGGCAAAAGCAGAGACTAGTAAGAGTGTCGTGAATCGATTCATTTCGCAGTTCCTGGGCTATTGATTACCGTCGTTGGAGTCGCACCGTTCGAGAGTTCCAAGCTTGCTGTGCCGAGCAAGTCGTTCGACGGATTGAACGCTTCGACCACCACTTGATTCACGTCACCGGGGACTTGATGGACTGTGATTTCGTACAAGCGACTCGTGACCTGAGACACGGTACACGGTAACGGCGTACAATGTTGTGGTCGATATTTTGACGCGACATGCTGAGGTGTCGATCGCAACGCGGACTAAATCGACACGCCGTTGAAGATCCACTACCCTAAAATGGACCTGCGACAAAGCACTGAGCGTTTTCCATAAGTACGTGGCCGGGGTAAAACCTGGCACAACCTGCTGCTAGGTTTCACCTGGACGACGAGAGTCCATCGAGGATAAGTGGAATTGCTCGAAGCGAAGGCTACCTTCTTCAAAGACGTCATTACTTTCCCCACAACAATGGATCTACGATGAATCGTAACGAATCGATGCCGCTGAGCGGAAAACGTGTTCTCCTTTTCACGGGGGAAATCTACGAAGATTTGGAATTGTGGTATCCAAAGCTCAGACTCGAAGAAGCCGGTGCAACCACCGTCGTTGCGGGCCCCCAGGCCAACACGCTGTACAACGGAAAACACGGGTACCCTTGCATCAGCGACAAAGCCTTTGAAGAGGTTTCCGAAACCGACTTCGATGCATTGGTCGTGCCCGGCGGGTTCATGCCGGACAAGCTTCGACGTGATCCCTTGGTCCTTGCGCTGGTGCGTAACTTCGACACCGCACTCAAACCGATCGCGGCCATCTGTCACGGCGGCTGGATTCCTATTTCAGCAGGTGTTTATCGTGGCGTTCGCGTGACCGGTTCGCCTGGGATCAAAGACGATTTGGTCAACGCTGGAGCGAGCTACGAAGATGCCGCTGTGGTCGTCGATGGACACCACATCAGCAGCCGGCGTCCGGATGATCTGCCCGATTTTTGCCGGGCCATCATCAAGCGAATGAGCTAGCCCAGATTATTCGTAGCCTGAAGCAAAAGCTTGTCAGCTAGACACAGGTCGTTCTCTATCCCGGAAGGGATTTCAAGCCATCAGCCGTCGCAGCACGATAGCGCACCTACGGTCAGCTAACAGCAAGAGAGCTTTCCGACGCCGTAGGAGACTGCTGAATTAGTCTTCTGTATTGTGGTGGGTGGAATTACATCAGGCGTCCGAGTTCTTTCTTAGGTTGGCGGTCTGGAGTTATAAGAATGCTTCGGGACGGTTGTGGCTGGTTTGAGGATCTCGGTCTGCGGGATGTTGAGTACTGCAATCAATTGCTATCCAACGAGCATCCCCTGTTGGATGCCTTGGAATTGATCCCGTGAGAAAGTTTCGCTCCCGAGTTGGAATAGTATTACAGTCGTGACCAAGGGCAGCCAGCGATACCACCACTGCGAATGTTCAATTTAGAGGTCCTTCGATACTTTGCGAGGATCGACTTCGTCTTAAAGAGGCCACGCATGTCATCGCCAACATCGCCGTGCCCTCAACCATAGTACTGCTGGCCAGTCTACGATTGCGGATGTTGGCCGTGATCGGCAAGATCGTCGGTGACTGCCAAAATCCTAAGGGCGGTCACCGAACTTTAAGTGTTGTGGACCCAGATGCCCGTCGTGGCCGACATGGTGAGCTCTACGATGGTTCTGGCCTCACTCACTAAGCATCGTGGGATCATAACTAACGTAGATGGGGATGAAATGCTCGCTGCAGAGTAAAACCAAGTGATATCTAACTTCCCCTGATTTCACTCGGAGCAACGAGCAATGTCGAAAATAACCTATCACGTCGGACTGGACTATCACCAACACAGC